>NZ_CP033922.1:5000000-5276141 GCF_003815715.1 Chryseobacterium sp. G0162
ACATAAGTAAAATGAGGGTTATACTTAAACCGTTACGATAAACAAAACTGGCACGATGCATAATGATTTACTTTTTTTGAAACGGAAAGATTTTATCAAGATTCTTTGTGGATGGCCCGGTAAGCAGCTTCCCATTGATGTTAAATCTTGAGCCATGACAAGGGCAATCCCAACTGAGTTCTGCACTATTCCACCGCACCTCACAGGAGGCGTGCGGACATTTACTTCTCAAGAGATGAAAAGTTCCGTTAAGCTCTTTATACAAAGCATAATGATCCGACTCATATCGAAAGACTTTTGCTTCTCCGGGTTTAATTTCTGATAGAGAATCAATTTTTTCAACAAAAATTTTATCTTTTACATAATCAAAAGCCACAGCTGTATTTTCTTTTACAAAATCTGAAAATCCGGCTATAGGTTTTATTCTTGCAGGACTGAAAAGATATTCATATTTACTTTTTCCTGTCACAATAAGATCATGAAAAATTTGTGCTGAAAGCGTACCAAAGATCATTCCGTTTCCCCTGAATCCTGTGGCAACAAATATTCTTTCCTTAGTTCCGGGAAGCTTGCCTATATAAGGAAAACCATCAATAGGCTCATAATATTGACTGGACCAGCTGTAATAGGTTGTTTCTACATCAAAATGTTCCCGGACGTAATTTTCCAGTTTGGAAAAACATTCCCCGGTATCATCAGAATGTCCTGTTTTATGATCTTCTCCACCTGCAATCAATAGATTTTCATCGTTCATTTCCTGAATACGGTAATAGTGATAAGGTTCACAAAGATCATAGCCTAAGTCTCTTGGAAAACTACTATCTTTCAATGTAAATGCCATAGCATAACTGCGGTAGGGAGCATTAGTGAAATGAAGCAGGTTACTGCCTGGTGGAATATGGGTGGCATAGATTACATTTTTGGCCATTATATCTCCTTTGGAAGTGGTAAGAACAACGTGGTCTGCATGTTCTTCATGGTTTTCACAAACGCATTTTCCTTCGATAGCGCCGCCTAGCCGGATAAAAGCTTCACAAAGTGCCTTGATGTATTTGATAGGATGAAATTGTCCCTGTCCGGGAATAAGGACAGCTTCTGTAAAAGGGATTGGAAATGGAATTTCATTTACATAAGTCATTTCATGGCCGATCTGGGCAGCTCCTGTTACAATATCTTTCAATCGTTTTTCCTGGTCTTCATCCAATGCAAAAAGGTAAGCAGATTTTCTGGCAAAATCACAGTTGATGCTGTATCTTGTGATATTGTTTTCAATAATCTGAATGGCATCTTTTCCTGATTCAGCATACAGTTTAGCATTTTCCAGTCCAAAGTCCTGAATGGCTTGAGCAAAAGTGGTATCAAAGAAATCATTCAGATGTGCTGTAGTTCCTCCTGTGGTTCCGAATCCGATATTTGCAGCTTCAAGAATAATACATTTTTGTCCGGATTCTTGTAATTTTAAAGCTGTCGAAACTCCGGTAATTCCACCGCCAACAATAGCGGTATCAAACCATTGGCTGAGATCATTTTCTGTTGAATTTTTCTTAATTTCATCCTGCCATATACTTTTTCTGGCTCCATCTCTATACATAACCAATTGTTTTAGGGTTAAATTATCTGTTATCCGTTTACAATGATTCCACCGTTGGGGTGAATCACCTGTCCGGTAATCTGTGCTGCGTCTTCACTGGCCAGGAAGAGGAAGCTGTAAGCTACTTCTTCGGGAGTTGCATTTCTGCCTAAAGGTGGTTGATTGGGATTCTCTTTTTTCTCACCAAAAGTTTCCTTGGTGAGCGGTGTTGCTACCGGACCAGGTGCTACAGCATTGATCCGGATTCCCTTAGGCTTAGCCTGCAATGCCAGTGAACGGGTAAAAGATACAATAGCGCCTTTTGTTGCAGAATAATCCAATAATTCCGGGTGGCCTTCATATGCTGAAACAGAAGTTGTATTGATGATAGAGCTTCCTTCTTTCAGGTAGGGAAATATGACTTTCGTGAGCAGAATCATTCCAACAATATTGGCATTAAAGGTATGCCTGATATTTCTTTCTTCAAGTTCTTCAATCGTATCCGCAGGAAATTGTACACCTGCATTATTGATTAGAATATCCACTTTTCCGAAAGCTGCAATTATCTTTTGAGTAGTCTTTTCACAGAATTCATAATCATTGATATCTCCCTGGAAAATAATACATTGTTTACCCAGATTTTCAATTTCAGCCTTTGTTTTTTCTGCATCATCATCACTTGAGTGATAAATAATTCCGATATCAGCACCTTCCAGAGCAAAAAGGAGTGCTACTGCTCTGCCTATTCCGCTGTCGGCACCTGTTATCAGAACAGATTTGTTTTCCAGCTTTCCCATGATTTTTAATTTTCAGTAACCGGCTTTTGCATTTCCGCAATTCTGTGAGCAGCCATACTGTCTGTGGAAAGATTAGACATGGCTACAGATAATTTATTCTTTAATCCTGAAATAACCTTATCTTCATCATTCATCAAAGCATTATAGCCATCTATAGCTACTTCTTCAGGTGATGCTAAAGTATCTTTATCTTCAACAATTTTACTTTGGTTCATATCTGCTTTATTGAAGAAATCAGTATCAGTTGGACCTGGCAGAAGAGCAGTTACCGTAATTCCTATGTCTTTTAACTCTTCCCGGATGGCTTCAGACCATGACAGGACAAATGCTTTGGTTCCATGATATACCGAGTGCCATGGACCGGGAACTTTACTGGCCACGGAAGCCAGATTTAAAATCTTTCCCGATCGCTTAGGCAGACGGTCCTTAATAAACAGTTTGGTTAATATGATAACAGAAATGATATTCAGATTAACGATATCTACCTCACGATGAATATCAGTATCCTGAAATTTTCCATATACCCCCTGTCCGGCATCATTCACCAGAATTTCAGGGCTTATTCCATTCATTTTCAATTCAGAATACAGAGAATAAGCTTCATCTTCTGAGAAAAGATTCTTTGATATAGGGATGGCATTAATTCCATATTTTTTAAACTCATTGGCTTTGTTTTTAAGCTCTTCATAATCCCGGGCAACAAGAACAAGATCATAGCCGTTTTTGGCAAACTGTTTAGCCAGTTCATAGCCTATTCCACTTGTTGCTCCGGTAATCAGAACATATTTATTTTTACGTTCCATGATTTCTTATTTTAATATTAAAAGCCTGTTAAGTTCGCTTTTAAAACATCCCAAAATGAACTCTGTGTAATATAGCTGGGCATTAAGAGCCTGGGTTTTGGGGTGCAGTTCCAATTTTTTAGTGAGGATAATCTCTCCCTTATAAGAAAATGAGAAATAAGCAAAGATCTTATAAGAGGAGTTGCGTATTGGGGTACAATACCCTGTGGTTGAAATAGACCAATCGGATTCAAAAAGACTGGCAATGTTTAATGCCATGGTTTTTGCAATATTTTCCGAAACGCAGTCACATTCTTCTGCTTCATTCTTATTTACATTTAATAGTCTTACTTTTTCCGGTAAAGTATAAGCCGTTATTCCGCCTTTGTATGTTAAAGAGGCGTTAGGCATCTGTGAAAAAGCTAATTGTAAGCAACCTGACGTTACACTTTCAGCAATAGAAATAGTTTCACCGGCAGTCATCAGACAGTGGCTTATATATTCTAGAAGATTCTTTTGAAATTCCATAGCATTTTTATTTTGAAAAATATTATTTAATAATTTGTATTACGCTTTGACAGCTTCAAGACTATCAGCTATCCTTATCCATTCATTTCTGTTTATAAAGTCTTTTTTTGTAATAATGAATGCGGAATGATATTTTGTACTTTTCAGAATTTCTGAGATCTTTAATGGTAAAAACCGCTCCTTTTCATCATGAAATATTAAGTGTGATTGGTGTGAAGGATGTATATTATGATTGAGCGTTTCTCTCCATTTCGAGATCCCAGACTCTGTGTTGGGAAATGGCATTGATGAAGTGATCTGTGGCTGCATCATCTTCCCATGTAATGATCCCTGGATCTTCATATTTTTTTGCAGCGACATTGCTATTATGGTAAAGAGGCTCAGTACCTGACCCAAAATAAAGAGCTTTGCAATGTTTATAAGCTTCATTAATAAAATGCAGTACCAGATGTTTATTTTCAGGGATCATGAGTTCTTTTATTGAATCTCCACCCGAACAGATAACAAGGGCATCAAAACAGACACTGGAGGTACTGGTTAAAGAATGTTTGGGAGTAAGCTCTGATCCGTCATCAGTTCTTACTTTAGCCAGACTCGGAGCAATGAATTCAACACGTGCACCTTCTGCTTCCAGTTTTATTTTCAGATCATTTACGTGTTTATGATAAACCCCGCTGGCCATAATAAATCCGACTTTTCTGCTTTTAATTGTATTCTTAATCGTGTTTTTCATACTCAGCGCTTCTGAAACTTTCGTTTTAGGCTCTCTTTCCTCACTTTGCAGTTCTACAATATTACTGTCTGCCGGTAAACTTTGATTCGGCCAATCCAGTTTCTTAACTTCTACGCCTAATTTTTCAGCAACACGCCATGCAAGAAACATATCAATATAGGCTAATTGTCCTACCAGTTTTTCTCTTACAGAAGGAAGGGTAACTTTAGACAATTCAAAAATGAAGGCATTATGAAGATGTTCTTTTTCAGGCGTTGACTGGCTGTTATAAAATAATTTAGCCTGTGAATAATGATCTACAAAGCTTTTACTTCTTTCGCGAATTTTACTCCCCGAAATCCTTTCCTGCTGGGAAGCAAAACCTCCTTCAGACATCATAGCCTGGAAAGGACATCCGCCACCTGTGGAATTAGGATCATAGCTGCTTTTCCCTTTAACAATCTGCTGTCTCATATGGCCATCCCTTTGATTATTATGGACTACATTGATAGAGCGGTTAATGGGTATTTCATGGAAGTTGGGAGAGCCCAATCTTGACAGCTGAGTGTCGGTATACGAAAATAACCTGCCTTGTAACAGAGGATCATTGGTGAAATCTATTCCAGGTATGATATGTCCCGGATGGAAGGCTACCTGTTCTGTTTCAGCAAAAAAATTATCAGGATTTCTATTTAAGGTTAATGTTCCTACAATTTCTACGGGAACTTCTTCTTCAGGAATCAGCTTTGTGGGATCGAGAAGATCAAAATCAAAGCGGTCCTCATCTTCTTCAGGAATCAGTTGTACTCCAAAATCCCATTCAGGATAATCTCCATTTTCAATAGCTTCCCAAAGATCTCTTTTATGGAAATCAGAATCTACTCCTGAAATTGTCTGGGCCTCATTCCAGGCAACAGAGTGTACACCGAGTCTGGGTTTAAAATGAAACTTTACAAAATGTACTTTGCCTTCTTCATTAATGAATTTAAAAGAATGTACGCCAAATCCTTCCATCATTCTCAAGCTTCTCGGAATGGCTCTGTCACTCATCAGCCACATTATCATATGCATGCTTTCCGGCATCAATGATATAAAATCCCAAAAGGTATCATGAGCGGAAGCAGCCTGAGGGATTTCATTATCCGGTTCAGGTTTTACGGCATGGATGAGATCCGGAAATTTGATAGCATCCTGAATAAAAAATACAGGCATATTGTTCGCTACCAGGTCATAATTACCTTCTTCCGTATAAAATTTAATGGCAAAACCGCGTACATCTCTTGCCAGATCGGTACTTCCTTTACTTCCGGCTACGGTTGAAAATCTTACAAAAACAGGGGTTTCCTTTCCTAATTCCGTTAAGAATTTCGCTTTTGTATATTCTGCAAGACTTCTGGTAAGTTTAAAAACTCCATGAGCACCGGATCCTCGGGCATGAACTACTCTTTCAGGAATTCTTTCATGATCGAAATGAGTAATTTTTTCTCGCAAAATAAAGTCTTCGAGTAATGATGGACCTCTATCACCAGCTTTTAAAGAATCCTGGTTGTTATTGATCTTTAAACCCTGATTGGTGGTAAGCTTTTCATTCTCATTAGAGGTACTGTGTTGCTTCAGTTGTTCTGCCTTTTCATTATTTTTTTCTGGTTTCATATTATATTAATTTTGGGATGGGTGTATATTTTTAAAAGCAGTCAGACTAGGGCTTCTGGAATTCAATCTTTATCATTTTCCAGCATATTAAGCAGTTTACTGATACATTCTTCCTCTTTTAATACTTTATAATAAGCTGTTTTAGCGTATAAAGAAAAAGAAGGAGTATCAATTCTTATTTCAGAATCCATTTCACACGAATCCATTACATTTTTGGTATGAAATTCACGGATGTGGAGAATATATTCTTGAATATAACTGTCGATTACCTTTTTAAAGATTTCACATTTTGCATTGCTTTTGATCTTTTCCAGAGATTTAATCAAGAAGGCAGTTACTCCGTATGAATTGATAATACCGGGAAATAAGGATTCGTTTTCAATCGCATTATTTTTGCCATTCAACCCGGAATGCCGTAAAGTGTCGTTTTCGAATACCATATATTAAAAGTTATTAGCTTATGAGTTATTAGTTATTGGATGCCTTTAAATATTGTTCAAAATAATGGAGATCGTCTTTATCTTTAATAGAAAGGTAGAACATAATCTGTTTCGGTTCTTTTAATCCTATGCTGTTGAAACAGTCGAAGTGAGCAATTAATGCCTGAATGTTTTCAATATCAATATCTTTCAGAATAATAAATAGTAGAAAAATATTGTCCTTTATTTCTTTGGCATAAACAGCTGCTCCATTTTCAAAGCACAGTCCATTATTGCTGACTTTTATGAAGTTTTTATGCTTTAGAGTCTTTATTATTTTCTGACAGTCCATATACATTTTGAATTCATGATTTAAAATAAGCCATATAGAGTAAACAAGCTATATGGCTTACTGTATAGTTGGGTTTAATCTTCCTGTTCAGCATCAAAATTGATGGACGTTTCCGCTATTTCTGTGAGATCAGCATCGGTATCCTCTTCTTCCTGAAGAGTTCTTTCCAAAAGATCTGCGGCTTTATCATGCCCCATGGTAATAGCAAGCTGGGCAAGCCCTCCATAGGTAGCAATTTCATAGTGTTCAACTTTTTGAGCGGCAATGATAAGTCCCACATCTCTTGTTGAAGAACCGTCCTCTGTAGATTTGATGATTTCTTCGCCTTCTTCAATGATTCCTTTTATAGCTTTGCACTCTTTTTTTTCTGGAGTTTCATCAATAAGTTGAAATACTTTTTCCAAGCGTTTTACGTGTTTCTGGGTTTGGAGATGATGATCTTCAAAAGCATCTTTTAAATCCTCACTGGTAGCAGCTTCCTGCATTTTTTCCAATGCTTCCAGAATTGCATTTTCAGCGTAATAAATATCTTTAAGAGCGCTTACAAAAAATTTGTGAAGCGGTGAGTTTTTCATTTCACCTTTCTTGATGGTAGCCTTATCTGCCGTCCCTTTTTTGGTGACAGAAACTGCCGTATCGGTTTCTAAAATTTTATTTGGCATAATGTGAAGTGGTGTTTAAAGGTTGAAAAGATTACCTCCTTATTATAAATAAAGAGGCAATCTGGAAAAAGAATTATGAATTACGTCTGCCTCCGAATCCGGATCTTCCGGAAGATCTTCCGCCTCCGTGTGATGCTTCCCCGCTCATTCTGGAACTTCTATTCATTGATGAGGAGCTTCTTCTAGAGCTGCCAGAATCAGAATTTGAACTACTACGTGAATTACTGCTAGAGTTTCCATTTCTTGAATTACCTGAGCCAGATCGTCCGCCACCATGAGATGCTTGTCCACCCATTCTCGCAATTCTGGTTCGCTCGGCTTTACTCATAGATGCAAAACCTCTTCTTGAAGTACCGTCTCCTGATGATCTGCCTTTGTTGTCGCCAGATCTGGAATTTGATCCTGATCGTCCACGAGAACCTCCGTTCGAACCATTGCTACGGGAAGAGTTACCTCTTCCGGAAGTAAATCTTCCCATACTGTCTCTTTGTTGATTTCCGTTTCCGCCTCCAGAACTTCTTCCCCTATGGCTTCTTTGGTTATAATTATTATCCTCGTCGTCATAATCTTCATCATAGTCATCGTCGTAATCTTCATCATAGTCTTCATCATAATCGTCATTGTCTTCATCAAAGTAATTTTCATACTCTGAGAAATCATCGTCATAATCTTCATCTCTCGATGCATCGTTAAAACCATGATCATATCCTAATTGATAGACTTCTTCAAGGTTTTCTGGAGAATGTGATTGTCCTCTTGAGCTACGATTTCTTGAATTTCTAGTGTTCATAACTGAATTTTTTATATTAATATTTAGTGATGCGTTACAGCCCGTGACTAGTATGAGACGGCAACGAATTGGAGTCGGTAATTTCAATTTGAATATAAAAAGCCAAATTGCTTTTTTATTTTGTAAAGGACTTAAGGAATTGTACTGTAAATTGGTAGATCAAATATACAACTGAATAATTCCCATTTTTATGACCTTAGTCATGTTTGAAGATATTAATATAAAACTTTTCTATATTTAAAGATAATATCTCCTTTCTGTTCCATTTTTTTAGGTATGGATTATTGTTTCTACACACAATCCCGTAACATTTTAGATAATCCATAAGCCCTTTTAAGCGCAACATTGGATTTTGAGACGATATATTTTACCTGATCCAAAAAAGAAGCAGATCTCCAAAACTTTAGTTCTTTCCTAAGATTTTGTGAACGAATACTTCTCCCTCTTCATGGTAATTGTTGAGTTTTATCTTTCCTTTAAAAATTTGAAAATAATATTGTGCATGATTTCCTGTTTTTCAGGTTTTGGCTTCTGTATCAAATGAGTACAGAAGCTCTTCATTAATATTCATACAGCTTATTCCCTTTATATCTATATAGATTTTAATAGAAAAAAACAGTAAAATTTAGTATTGGAAAGTGTTTCTTAATATAAGATTTTACGATTTTCAATTTTCAGGATCTTATCTCTTTCCATGTGTTTGATCGTTCTTATAGCCGTCTCTACACAAAGGCCTGTAAGGCTTGCCATCTGTTGCCTCGTTAATGGGATCATAAAAGAATAAGGACTTTCATCATCCTGAAAACTCTTAAGGTAATCCATCAGTCCTTTCAATCTGATAGTTGGATTTTGTGAGGAAATATTGAGCATCATAACGAATTTATAATAAATACGTTGTGATAAAAAACGGGTAACTTCCATACATAACTTGGGAGAAGTACTTAATAAATTGAAAAATGCAGATTTATCAAGCCGTAAAACACTACATTCAGTTATGGCTTCTGCATTCATAGGATAAGGCTTATTGATAAATAGAATAGATTCTCCGCAACTCTGCCCATCTGATAAAAAATTTTGTATAAATTCCTTCCCTTCTTCATTGTAATTATTCAGCTTTACTTCGCCTGTAATGATCTGATAATAATAGTTAGGGGTATCTCCTTCACAGAAGATATTTTCCGTGGGTTTATAGTCTCTTACTTCGGCTCCCGCTGATTGTAAAATATTTTCGTTAATAACCATAATAGCTTTTTTAATGTTGTTTTCTTCTTCTCGTCTTAGTAAAATATCATTGGGAATCCTTAAGTATATGCAAATATTGAGCCTTGATTATTAAAAAATACGTTAATTTAAGTTAAAAACATTATTTAATTTATCATCAAAATACTTTATTGTTTAACGATTTTCACTTATTCATATTTATTATTAATTTATTTTTTAAAAGCGAAAAAGAATGTTTTCTATAAAAATTATAAAGACAATAAAACCCGTTTTCATAAAATAGAAAACGGGTTTTTAAATCTATGTAGTGAGTTTTATTTTTTTACAGTTTTTTTCTTTGTCGCCTTCACAGTATCTTTTAATGTTTGATGGGAGACGCTGTCTGCAGTATGCATTGAGTCTGATGGAACCGGTACGGGCATAGGTTGAGCAGAAGCATTGGTATCTGCTTTTATGGTGTCTGCGATAAGAGGGCTCTCAGTATGGGGCTTTTTTTTGCAGCTCACTACGACAAGGCCTGTAATGATGAATAATAAGGTGAATTTCATAATAATATATTTTGTAGTATGGTTTACCAAAAGTAGACTATTATGAAACCGTTTGTTTATGACTTAAGTCATAATGCTTTATTTTTGATTATTTCGCAAATTTCTTGGTTCCGGCAACGCAGAGAATAACTCCAACAGTAATGCCCAGCATTCCTATACTTACCTGCTCATGAAGCAAATATGCCGCTAAAGCAAGTCCAAAAAACGGCTGTAATAGCTGAAGCTGCCCTACTGTGGTAATTCCACCCTGTGCCAGTCCTTTATACCAGAATATAAACCCAATAAACATACTGAAAAGAGAAATATAACCTAAGCCAAACCACCCTCTAAAGCTTATGGATGCTACATTGGATGGAAAATAAATAAAAAATAAAGGAAGCATAACAGGCAGAGATAAAACAAGTGCCCATGAAATAACCTGCCATCCTCCTAATGTTTTAGAAAGCTTAGCACCTTCTGCATACCCCATTCCACATAGAATAATGGCAAGAAGCATCAGAATATCGCCGATCGGAGAAGCTGAAATTCCCTGCGAAAACGCATAGCCAATTACTAAAAGACTTCCGATTACAGAAAAAATCCAGAATACAGGATGTGGCTTTTCTCCACCACGAAAAACCCCAAAAATAGCAGTAGCTAATGGGAGCATTCCCAAAAACACAATAGAATGCGCAGAGGTAAGATATTGCAATGCCAATGAGGAAAGCAATGGAAATCCTATCACACAGCCTATAGCCACAAGGGCTAGAGGAAATAACTGATTTTTTGCAGGTCGTTTTTCTTTATAGATCAACAATACTGAAAGGGCCAGTACTCCGGCAATTACTGCACGTGCAATTGTTGCGAATATAGGATTCATTTCCATGACTGCAAGCTTAGTAGCTGGCATAGAACCACTAAAAAGCAATACCCCTATAAAACCATTGATCCAACCGCTTACAGCTTGGTCTTTTGAAATTGTATCTGTCATCATTTTGATAAGCTTTAATTATTTAGGTCAAAATTAAAAAGGATAATTCGACAAACACAGTATCAGTTTTGTATATTTGCATGAGCACAGTTAAAAAATATGAGTAAAGAATTCTTATACACAGAAATTGCAGACGGTATTGCCTATCAGATTCGAAATGGAGTACTAAAAGCAGGAGATAAACTTCCTTCTGTACGAATGCTATGCAATGAACATAAGGTAAGTATGAACACCGCAAAACGTGTTTTCCTTGAACTTGAATCTCAATCCCTCG
The DNA here is from genome assembly GCF_003815715.1 of Chryseobacterium sp. G0162. Classification (NCBI taxonomy): domain Bacteria; kingdom Pseudomonadati; phylum Bacteroidota; class Flavobacteriia; order Flavobacteriales; family Weeksellaceae; genus Chryseobacterium; species Chryseobacterium sp. G0162. The sequence continues at coordinate 5,011,279 of NZ_CP033922.1, forward strand.
TAGAATCGAAACCACAATCCGGATATTTTGTAAGCCAATTATTATCTGTAAAGCTTCCATTGCCAGCAGTAAGCCGTCCTTCTTTGATTGCCAATAATGACGAACCTGATGAATTGATCAGTAAGGTTTATGAAAATATGGGCAAAAAAGACATTACCTTCTTTTCTATTGGAATTCCTTCCGGAGATCTTCTTCCCCAGGCCAAACTGAAAAAAGAGATTGTACATGCCATAAGAGAATTAAAAGAAGGTGGAACAGAATATGAAGAACTGCAGGGAAATCTGAAACTCAGAAGAATGATTGCTGTACGCTCATTACAATGGAGCGGAAATCTTAATGAAAATGACTTGGTAACTACAAATGGCGGGATGAATGCTTTATCCTTCTGTTTAATGGCTCTGGGAAAGCCAGGTGATACCATTGCTATTGAAAGTCCGTGTTATCCGGGAATTTTACAATTGGCAAATGGATTAGGATTAAAAGTACTTGAACTTCCTACTCATCCTACTACAGGGATAGAAATTGATGCTCTAAAGAAATTAATTCCAAAAATTGATTTGTGTCTTTTAATTCCCAATTTTAATTCTCCCTTGGGAAGTTGTATGCCTGACGGAAATAAGAAAGAGATTGTAAAAATTCTGTCAGAAAATAATATTCCATTAATTGAGGATGATGTGTATGGAGATCTATATTTTGGCTCCAGCCGTCCGAAATGCTGTAAATCTTTTGATAAGGATGGAAATGTACTGTATTGCAGCTCCATTTCAAAAACATTGGCTCCAGGATACCGTGTAGGTTGGATTGCTCCTGGAAAATATAAAGATAAAATATTAAAACTTAAGCTTTTACATTCTACCTCCTCCATTTCGATTGTGAATGAAGCGGTAGCCAATTTCATGAAATCCGGAAGGTACGAAAAGCATCTTCAGCAGCTTAGAAAAACGTTACAGAGTAATTATCAGAATTATGTACAAACCATCGCTGAATATTTTCCCGAAGGCACCAAAACCAGCCGTCCACAGGGAGGATTATCTTTATGGGTAGAATTTGATAAGAAAATCCGAACCACAGAACTTTATGATCTTGCCATCAAACAGAATATCAGTATTGCACCCGGAAGAATGTTTACTTTCCAGGAGCAATTTGAAAATTGTTTAAGACTTTGTATCGGGCTTCCATGGTCAGAAGATACGCAGGCAAAACTAAAACAGGTCGGACAACTGGCCAAAAGGATTTATTTAAGATAAGAAACACAGAAATTGAAGTTTTAAGAATATCTTAAGTCAGTCTTATTGACATTGCAATGATGAAGAATAATTTAACAATGCAGTTAAAGTTATTTTGTTCTCAATAGAACTTCCTGCCTCCAGCCTTTTTTTATTTATTGTCAGGTACGAAATTCTTTCTTGCCAGTTCTTTCCTTACACGGCTTAAGCTTTCAGGAGTAATACCAAGATAAGAAGCAATCATCCATTGAGGAACTCTAAGAAGCAGATCCGGGTACATTTTAATAAACTTCATATACCTTTCCTCTGCAGTCTCTCCCAGCAAGGAATTAATCCTATTCTGAAGACTTCTGATATGTTTCTGAAGCAGAAAATCACTACGTTCAATGCTGTTAGGGAATTGTTCTACCAGTTTATTGAAGAAATCAGGATGTAAAAACAAAACTTCCGAATCTTCTACCGCTTCTATATAGTAATTGGATTTTTCATTAAAATAAAGACTGCTTCGGTCAGAAATCAGCCAGCTTTCAGGAGCAAACTGTATAATATGCTCCTTTCCATTCTTATCAATGGAGTACATTTTCAAAAGACCTTTTTCTACAAAGAATATATGCCTGCATATTTCGCCGTACTGAAGAAGAAATTGATTTTTAGGAATCTTTTTTACTTCATAATGCAGGCTGCAGGTATTCACACTTTGAAGGGGAACGTTTAAAACTTTGGCTAAATAATTATTAATATTCTTCATTATATGATTTGGCTTAAAGAAATGTCCTGGTGCGAAGCGCTGTTAACGGGCTTTCCGTTTTCGATAACAATCAGCTGCGGACTTTCATGTCTTATCCCAAAATCCTCAGCAATTTTATTTGAAAGAGGGCGGTAAGCCAATAGATCAAGGTAATATACTTCTATCTTATCTTCTGAATTTTCAATCTCCTTTTCAAAGTTTCTCAATACAGTCTTGCTGATAAAACAGCTAGTTGAATGTTTAAATATAGCTATTTTATGCTGATAAGAACTCTCAATGGCTTTTGTCAGGTCTTCTTCAGACGTTATATTCTTCCAGAAAGATTTTTGATCAGAGGGTTGATTATTTCCACCGAATATTTTATCAAAAAAACTCATACATTAAATTGTTTTAAGTGATGATCAAGATGTTTATATTCTAAAAATTCCCAGTCTTTTTCAGTCATGTTACCGAATAATCTGTGGCTGTCCGGAAGTTTTTTGTTTTCACAGGCTTCCCGGAATTCTTCCAGCGTCTTCAGCAGATTGGTTTTTGATTCATCAAAATCACACTCAAAATTAACGATTAGTTTTTGAAAAGTAGGCATGTTTCTGGGAATTCCGTTATTGAAAACATACATTTCTATTTTTGTAACGATTCCTATTGTCTCAAACAGAAGATTAATGCGTGGAAGTTCAATTTTCTTCAGAGCCACCTGAAGAACTAGATCACAGTGCATTAGCATTTGACAAACATCCATTTTCCCCCATTTTCTTTGGCTGTCTGTAGATAATCTGGAAATTCTGTCTGTAATTTCCTTAAAGTATATGGGATGAGCTAAATATTTTTTTACCAACCTTTTTCTTTCTTCAGATTTTCAATATGGGCGAAATGATGGTCACAATGCCAGACATATAATGCAAGATTATCCCTTAAATTGTAATTTCTGTTGTGTTCAGGATGATGAAAAGTTCTTTCAAACTGTTTATTGGTAAGACTTTTAAGAAGCACAGTCCATCGTTGGTGCGTTCCCTTTATCATTCTCATAGCCGGTTTTATGGGCATCTCAATACTATCCTGAAGTTCAGCCCACTTGGCTTCATCATAAGGTTTAATCGTTGGGTTATCTTCAGTAAGAGCTAGCTTAAAGCGGATAAAGCTGTTCGTATGGCTGTCAGCAATATGATTAACAAGCTGTCTTACGGTCCATCCCCCTTCTCTGTAAGGCGTATCAAGTTGTTCATCTGTAAAATGTTCAATGAGATTCTTAAGTTTTCCGGGAAAGTCTTTAATTGCTTTAATATAAATATCTAAAGTGGTATCACAGATATTTTCAGGGGCTTCAAACTGTCCTATAGGAAATTTTTTGTTTGAGAGATCACTCATTGCTCAGGTTTTAATTTTTAATTAGTATCGATTGGTCTATTCCTTCAATTTAAGGCAAACCTTTATCTGATTCTGTAAATTTATTAAAATTCAAGAAATTTGAATATGAAAAAAATGTTAATTGTAATGATTATATATGAAATACAAAAAAGCTCCAATTATATACAATTGGAGCTTTTATTTTAATTTATATTTTAGTAACCATGTAAATCAATTCCCTCTGTTCTCTCTAAGGTTACTTTTTTACCCATTTTCTTTTGAATGACCCTGAAATGCTGCAATTCATCATCCGTCAAAATATTAATAGCAACACCCTTTTCATTGGCACGACCTGTTCTACCAATACGGTGAATGTAATCCAAAGGTGAGCGTGGCAGTTCATAATTGATAACACAAGGTAAATAATCGATATGGATTCCACGACCTATTAAATCTGTAGCCACCAATATTTGTGCTCCATTGGATTTAAATTCTTCTAAATTATTTTTTCGGGCACCCTGAGATTTCTGGCTGTGAATAGCAACCGCTTTAATTTTATTCTTTTTAAGTTTTTCCACTAAATTATCCGCAGATCTCGTGGACGAAACAAATATCAAGGCTTTTTCAACTTTCTTTTCTTTAATTAAATACCTTAAAAAAGGACCCTTGTTTTCCGGAGAAACATGATAAGCAAATTGCTCGATATTGTCAATTTCAACTTCTTCTTTTTTAATTTCAATAATCGTAGGGTGAATAGATAAACGTTCTTTCATTTCAGAAACTTTATCATTTAAAGTCGCTGAGAATAAAGTAGTTTGTTTCACTACAGGCATTAAAGCAAAAAGCTTATTCATTTCTTCGCCAAAGCCTAACTGAAACATCTTATCCGCTTCATCAATGACTAAATGCTGAATTTCTGAAATACTCAATGCATTATGGTCAATCAAATCCAGTAAACGTCCGGGAGTTGCGATAAGAACTTCAACCCCAAACATTCCTTTCATCTGAGGATTGATAGAAACTCCTCCATAAACAGCCATAGTACGGATTTCACGTTTCAGATTTTCCGTAAATGCCCTGAAAACCTCATCAATCTGAATGGCTAATTCACGGGTAGGCACCAATATTAACACCTGAATATTTCGTCCTTTTTTAGCTTCTGTATTTTGTAATTTTTCTAAAATCGGCATCACAAAACAAGCTGTTTTTCCGGAACCTGTCTGTGCAATTCCCATCAGATCTTTCCCTTGTAAAATAACAGGTACGGCTTGTTCCTGGATTGGGAAAGGTTTTAAATACCCAAGTTTTTTAACGGAACGAATAATATTGTGTGATAATCCTAACGATTCAAATGACATAAAAACTATTTATTTGCTGCAAAGATACGCTAAAAGGCTGGAAGCTGGGTGATGGAAAAAGGAAGTAATGATGATATAAAAAACAATAATACTCCTTATTAAAGGAACAGTTAGTAATTGCAAAACAAAAAGTAACTTCCAGCTTCTCTCCTTTTAACTTTTTTATTGCCGATTTGTCCGATAATTTGGTTTTGGACAAATTTTTGCCAATTAGTTTTGTAAATTTATCAAAAATTCGAGAAATCAAAATATGAAAAAAGCATTAATAATAGTCGATGTACAGAATGATTTTTGTGAAGGCGGAGCATTAGCAGTACCGGGAGCCAATGAGATTATTCCTTATATCAACCTTCTGATGGATGAAAATGAATATGACCAGATTATTTTAACTCAAGACTGGCATCCCGTAGGACATAAAAGCTTTGCAAGCAGTAACGGACGTAAAGTAGGAGAAAGTATTATTCTAAATGGTGTACCCCAATTTATGTGGCCGGATCATTGTGTACAGGGAACTTTCGGTGCTGAATTCCATAAAGACTTAAACCAAAGCAAGGTTACCCATATCATACAAAAAGGAAAAAACCTTGAAATTGATAGCTATAGTGGCTTTCAGGACAACAATCATTTCATGAAAACCGGATTGGATGATTTCTTGAAATACCATGATATTCAGTTAGTGGAAATTGCAGGACTGGCGATGGATTATTGTGTAAAATTCACAGCTCAGGATGCTGTAGCCAATGGATATATCACTTGTCTTCATTTTAATGGAACCAAAGCTGTCAATGTAAAGCCTGATAATGGCAGAGATGCAATCTATGAAATGATTGAAAAAGGAGTAACCGTACTTGGATAAAATAATAATGATATCCTGAAAAGGATCAAAAAAACAGCACTAATGATGGTGCTGTTTTTTTTTGATATAAATATATTACTTCCCATTCAGGATAGCTAATTCTGACAGAAAATCTTTAGATTCAATATTTCCAACTGCAAATTCATGCTCCAATAGTTTGATTTTTTCGGTTTGGGTATAAGGACGGTTATAGATTGTTGTTAATCTGTTTTCTTCATCATTATGAAGCTCAAGAACATGTTTTAAATCACGAAAAGCGCTGTAATATCTGACCCCCAATATTCTTTGTGACAAAGCATTAAAATGAATATTGTCAGCATTGGCCGTAAGTCCTTTTGCCGTAACAAAATAACTGTTGGCATGTGCTTTTGCAAAGTCTTCCAATTCGTGATTAATTAAAGCGTATGAAGCAAAATATTTCCCAAAGATCCCATTAGGTAGAAAGTCTCCTAAACCACCTATCATAAGAGGAATTTCTGGAACATTTAATTCCTGACGTAATGTTTTAATTATTACAGCAAATTTTTCACTATATATCTCAGCTTTTTCCGGAGAGCAATCATTTTCACCCTGATGCCATAAGATTCCGGAAAGCCGACTTGTTCGTTGTGCAAGTTTAGCCTGTGATATCGCATTTTCAAATAAAGCACTCCCTACAACCCAGTCATCAAGGCTGGTTCCACCATCAGCGCATGGAATCAATCCTATCTCATCTTCCGGGTTATCGAGCCTCCAGGATGCAGCAAATGAAGCGGCAAGTCCCACACCGGAACTGGGACGGTCAAAATTAATAGGTTCGGACATGATTTGCCATAATCCGTTTCTTTGCATTTTAATATGCTCATCATAAATAGACGGGACTTCTTTAAAATACCCACGACCAGCCATATTCGACTGACCTATCATTAAAAAGGAATGTATCATTTTTTATTTATTTGTATACCAATACTTCTGCTGAATGAATACCAGGCCAGTTTTTTTACTTCATTTTGAGCAATATCTCCAGATCTGAACGCCATAATCGTTGCCGTGATCACACTGGTAAAAAGAATTCTTATCCAGGGTAAAGGAAACCGGTCATCTATCACCTTCTGTTTTTGTAATTTCTGAATAGCATCAAACAACTGATCTCTTCTTTTAAAATAAGCTGCACTTTGCTCACTTTCGTATCGTGTTGAAGAGGATGTATCATTATCATTCAGTTTAATGAGAAAAGCATACTTTGTTCCGCTGTCAATTCCGGCATATAATAGATGTTCAAGTTGTACTAAGGGATCTTCAGAGCTGTTACAAGCTTTAATAGCTGCCAACTCCCATGCCTCCATCATATTTTTATTGCATGCTTCCAGTAATTCATTTCGGCTTTTAAAATATCGGTGAAGTGTTCTTCTATTAAAACCGCAATGTATTGCTATATCCTCCAATGTTGCCGAAAAATCATCGTTTAAAACTGATATCGCTGCTTCAATAATTTTCTGCTGAGTATTCATAAATTCTTTATTGACCCAAAATTACGACAAATGTCTCAAAAATGAGACATTTTATTTTAAATAAGAAAAAAGTTCAAACAAGTGGAGCATTTTATTCGATTAATAAGACAAAAAAGCGCAGAGATAAATCTCTACGCTTTTTATTTACAATACCTTAAAATTATTTTAAAGCATTTTAAGATTGTTTACTTCCAGATCTGAAAGAATTCTCCAGTGTCCTCTCTTAATGTTTTTCTTCGTTAATCCGGCAAACATTACTCTGTCTAAAGATTCTACCTCGTATCCTAATCTTTGGAAAATTCTTCTGATAACACGGTTCCATCCAATGTGGATCTCAATACCGATTTCATTTTTAGGCTTACCATCAATGTACGAAATCTGATCTACTACTGCTACTCCTTCATCAAGACGAATTCCTTCTGCGATAAGACGTAAATCTTCACCAGTCAGTTTCTTATCCAACGTTACATGATAGATTTTCTTAGCATCAAAAGATGGATGCGTCAGTTTCTTAGTCATGTGTCCGTCATTAGTCAATAAGATAACTCCTGTAGTAGAACGGTCTAATCTTCCCACTGGGAAAAGTCTGTAAGGAGAAGCATTCGCTACAAGATCCATTACTGTTTTTCTTGCTTTATCGTCCTTAGTGGTAGAAATATACCCTTTTGGTTTGTTCAGAAGTACATATACTGGTTTTTCCGGTGTAATACTTTGTCCGTCAAAAACTACTCTGTCAGTTTTCTGTACCTGATATCCCATTTCAGTTACTACTTTTCCGTTTACCTCTACAAGCCCTTGAGTGATAAGCTCATCAGCTTCTCTTCTGCTGCATATTCCGGAATTAGCAATATACTTATTAAGACGGATGCTGTCTTTATGAATGTCTTTATCAATCTTGTTCAGCCTTCTTTTCTGTACAAAAGATCTTGTTTTATCATCATTTCTATCCTCTCCATTAGCAGAAGGTCTTCTACCATATTTCAGGCTTCCTCTTTCATACTTATCTCTTGTGTCAAAGCTTTTACCCCCTCTTTTAGGTCTTCCAAAAGATTTCTTTTCGTAGCTTTCACTTTTATTCGTGATATAAGCTCTACTTTCAGATTTTGATTCAGAATCATCACTTGAGCTATTAAATCTCTCAGTATTTTTCTTAAACGGTTTCTTTTCAAATCTTGAGTTGGATCCTGAATGTTCGGGACCTTTTCTTCCTCCGTCTTTAGAGAAAGGTTTTTTAAAAGGTTTTGATCCTGAAGAATTTCCAGATCTGGAAGCACGAGAATCATCAGAACTTTTCTTGGTTGAAATTCTTGGTCTCTTTGGTCTGTCTGAATTATTATTATCTCTGCTCATTCTAAAAATTTCTGCAAAGATAGTAATTTAGTTACGAGTTAAAAATTAAGAATCATAACTTTGCAGAATAGTTTACATTTTAACCATACATATTTTCGAAGATGATAACAATATTAAACGATAATTTTTCTCAACTCAACGATTTTCTTCATGAGAAAACATTCAGTAAAATTTTTATTTTGGTGGATGAAAATACTCATGAATACTGCCTTCCCGTTCTGTTAGGTAATATGGAAACAGATCTTGGGTTTGAAATTCTGGAGATTGAAGCTGGAGAAGAAATGAAGAATATCCAGACGGCCAATCAGCTTTGGGAAATTCTTACAGAAATGCAGGCAGACCGAAAAGCATTAGTTATTAATTTGGGTGGCGGTGTTATAACAGATATGGGAGGTTTTGTAGCATCTACCTATAAAAGAGGAATCCAGTTCATTAATATCCCCACTACCCTTTTATCTATGTGTGATGCCTCTATTGGTGGGAAAACAGGAATTGATCTGATGCATTATAAAAATATGGTGGGAACATTTGCTTTCCCGGAGCAAATTTTTATTTATCCTAAATTTTTGGAAACATTACCTTTTAAAGAATTAAGAAGTGGATTTGCAGAAATGCTTAAACACGGTCTGATTGCAGACAAAGCTCATTGGAATCAGCTGATCCAGATTAACAAACTTGATGTAGAGGCCGTTTCTCCTTATATACAGAATTCTATGGATATCAAACAGGATGTTGTAGAAAAAGATTTCCATGAAAGTAATATCAGAAAAACGTTGAATTTCGGACATACAATAGGGCATGCTGTAGAAAGCCTTTGTTTACAACAAGGAAATCCTATTCTTCATGGAGAGGCTGTTGCCATGGGAATGATTAGTGAAGCTCACCTGGCATTTCTTGAAAACCTTATTTCAGAAGAAGATTCAACAATGATCATTGAAAACATCCAGCGTTACTATCCTTATTTAGATATCAGTGATTTTAAAGATGAAGATATTACAGCTTTATTATTAAATGATAAAAAGAACGTGGACAGTAAAATTAATTTTTCTCTGCTTACAGGAATCGGATCATGTAATTATGATCACCAGTGCAGTCAAAAAAATATCCTGAAAGCTATTCATTTTTACAGAAAATTGAATGATCTTTAAATCATCCTTTCTTTGGTTTAACGAATAATGATGGATAATAGACCTTAAAACACAAAGAGCCTGATTGTAAATGGTCAGGCTTTTTTTATTAATGATGGTCAGGATGATTTATTTCAACAAGGAAGATTCCAGATGTTTTAAACGCTCTTCAAAAACAGACTGTTTATGCTGCATTTCTATATTCGAATTTCTCAATGCTTCATTTTCATTTTCTAATGTTTCAATCTTTTTTGCGAGTTCCTGAGTTGCAGAGATATTCAACATAGACAAAGCATCATAGTCTACAGTTCTCACATCAGATACTTCAGTTCCGTAAACAAATAGTTTTCCTTTAAGGTTTTTATCTGCTAACTTCACTGTGATACTATTAGGAGTACTGTCCTGTATTTCTAAAATAATTTCTCCGGTTTCATCATATATTTTAAGAAATTTGTCCTCTTTATCAATAACAATAGGCCTTTCAAAAATAAAAACTCCGCCATTTTGTTTTGCCAACTGATAAATATTAGGAATAAAAGTTTTTAAGCCACTTCTGCTGACTGCTTGCGGATATACATTCTCTACCTCCTGAGCAATCACCTTTTTAAACTTCTGTTTACCATAGACCAATTCATCTTTCATGAAATAATTGGTAATACTAAGCTTTTTTAAGAGTTCCAAATCCTCTGCACCCTCTGACTTTCCGATGATATTTTTAATTCTTTTATCTGAAAAAAGAGAGGTTTGTGCTACACTCAATTTTCCTACCGATATAATGTTTCCATCCGCATAAATAGAAGTGTTGGAATTGAAAGTACCTATATCATTGGTGTAATTAGAATAAGTAGTTAACGTTCCGTCGAAAGAGCCTGAATCCGGACTTATTCCATAATAAGTAAGGCTTGATGCCGCCAAAGGCCATACAGTAGTTTTTAACCTAATGTCCAATGGAAATTTTGGAGTATTTGTTCCAATGCCGATATTCCCATTCTGGTCAATATTGATTCTTCTGTTGCCGTCACCATCTGCAATGATGATGTTATTCGAAAGTGAAGCCGGTAACCCGCTGACATTAGCTCCGATAATGGTATTTGATTTTCCGGAAACAAGTCCGGCTGCCGCCCGGAAGCCAATAAAAGTATTATAATTATTTACAGAATTTAAATTATATCCAGCTGATCCACCAATCGCTGTATTTCCTCTTCCACCAGGCATCATTCGGAAAGAGTCTCCTCCAATTCCTATATTATCGTCTCCTGAAATAAGCTCACGAAGAGAACTAGCTCCAATACCAACATTGCCTATCGTACTTTTAGCAGAAAAGAGTGAAAAATAGCCGTTGGCAACATTATTATTTCCATCCAGATTCGAATATAAAGCTCGGTATCCATACCCGGTATTTTGTATCCCCGATTTGTTACTACTCAATACATCTGATCCTATGGCAGTATTCATGCTGCCTGTGGTATTTGAAATTAAATTATTCACACCTACCGCAGTATTGTTAAGTCCTGCTGTATTAGCTGTCAGGCTATTAACTCCAAAGATGGTATTCGTGGTATTTAAGACCCCGGATACAATATTATTTCTTTTAAAAATAACATCTACATTATCAGAAGTCCCTATAAAATTAATTCCGTTTACCATACCCGAGTTCCCCGTCAGGCTCCATCCTGTCATCACAATGGGAGTTAAGTCATCCAACACTTTCGTCCATCGTCCAGCACTGGCACTCCAATAATAATATCCTGGAAGAACACCGTTTACAGCAGCTGTATTATAAATCATTAAAGAATTGGCAGGTGATGGTATTGTAGTAGTATCTGAGTTTCCAGTTAATGCGATCCTTGGAATTAATATTCCTTTATTAGAACCCACGGCATCTAATACAGAGGATGGATTAGGTGTTACCGTATTGATCCCAATCTGAGCTTGTAAGTTATTTTCAAAAAAAAGAAGTAACAGCAGCAATGTGCATTTTTTCATGTTGTAAAGGTTAATGAGTTCTTACAAAATTCTATGAGATGTTTTGTAAGAGTATCAGGTTATCATTGTAAAAGAAATACAAAATTAGTAAAGCAAAATGGTTTGGTAATGCTCTTTTGCAGAAATTTGGGTTTATATAACTGTCTTCCAATAAGATTGTAATTTGAAAGAAAGTCTCATTTTATCAAATGATGCTAATGCTTAACAAAATAGGGAATCAAAAAACAGCTGGTAAGATCCAAAAGACATCCTTGAATCTATTAATTCTTGTAAAAATTCATATGATTCACCAAAGAATTTTGCTCCTTAAGTCAATTTTTCAACTCTTTTTTTGGTAAGGTTTTTAATTTAGCCTCATTCTAAACAAATGTTTAATTAAATATCTAAAGTATTATTAATCAATTATTTAAATCAAAACAAAATATAGAAAACAACTGTTTTTTTATTGATTTTAACCAGTGAAAATATTTTTTGGCAAGCAATTTGAAAGATCTCCAGCGTTCAACAGAAATGTGAACAAGTAGTAAAATTTAAAATTAAGAAAGAGTAAAATTAAAAATTTAAAGTTATGAAAAAGTTAATTTTAGGATTAGCAGTAACTGCAGGAACATTAGCGTTCGCTCAACAAACAACTTCTTCTAATCCGGTAACATTTGGGGTAAAAGGAGGAATGAACGTTTCTTCACTTTCAAAAGACAATGGGTTAGATGACCAAAAATCTAAAATCGGATTCAATGCTGGTGTATTTGCCAACATTCCGGTAGCAAGCTCATTCAGCGTACAACCAGAGGTATTATACTCGCAGTATGGTGATAAAATCGACTATACTTTAGCAGGTACAAAATATTCATCTTCAAGAAAGCTAGATTATATTACAGTACCGGTAATGTTCCAGTATAATGCACTCCCTAACCTTTATTTAGAAGCAGGACCAGAATTTGGTTTCATGGTAAGCGCTAAAAACAAATTCAAGAACGAATCTAACGGGAACTCCTCTACATCAGACAACTACAAAGATAATTTTAATACATTCAACTTTGGTATTGGCTTAGGTGCAGGATATTATTTCACTCCTAATCTGGGAATCACTGCAAGATATGTTGCAGGTTTAACAGATATTGCTAAAAACAGACCTAGTGGATCTGATGCAACAAGAAATAATGTATTCCAGGTAGGATTAGCTTATAAATTTAAATAAGCTTCTTAAACATTCAGTAACAAATTTTATATTCAATAAAAGATCAGATTAAATTTTAATCTGGTCTTTTTTTATTACAATCTTAAATTGTGTTAATGAAATATAGTTTTTTTATTAGTGTAATTCTTTACAATTTAATGGCCAATACTCTATTATAAAGACAAATAAAGGGAATTTGTATTTTTGGCACGCAATTTGAAGATAAAGAAATTGTTAAACAAAACTTAAAAACTATTAAATAAAAACTTATGAAAAAGATTCTTTTTGGTCTTGCATTAGTAGCAGGTACTTTCTCTTTCGCACAAAAAACTTCAAGCAATACAGCTTCATCTTCTCCAGTTAGATTCGGGATTAAAGCTGGTCTTAACGTTTCAACTGTTTCTAACTATAATGCTAATTCAAAAGCTGGATTTTATGGAGGTTTATTCGCTACTATTCCAGTAGCTCAGGATTTCTCTGTACAACCGGAAGTATTATATAGTGGTATGGGTGCTAAATCTAAATATGATAGCAGCGATAAAATTAATCTAGATTATATCGCAGTACCGGTAATGTTCCAATATAACGCACTACCTAATCTATATTTAGAAGCTGGTCCTCAATTTGGATTCCTAGTAAGCGCTAAAGCAAAAGATAATAACGGTTCTTTAGATATTAAAGACGGATTGAAGACTTTTGATTTCGGACTTGGTCTTGGTGCAGGATATTACTTCACTCCTAACATCGGAGTTAACGTAAGATATGTTGCTGGATTAACTGATATCGTTAAAGACAGAATCGGTGGTGATTCTGCTAAAAACGGAGCATTCCAAGTTGGTTTAGCTTATAAATTCTAAGCTTTATCACTTAGCTTTAATAACAAACTTATAACCGGATTATGTATTTAATCCGGTTTTTTTATATCTCAGTCTAAAATTTATTTTTTTGGCAAGGAATTTGCGTATAGAGTATTAATTGTATCTGTTTTGAAAGTTTATTTAAACTCTATTTTTTTACTTTATGATTTTAAAATAAGAAGATAATTTAAAAATAAATTAAAATATTTTATCACATATTGATTTAAAGCTAAAAAACAGATAATGAAAGTATACATTTATATTTTCGCAATAAATAGAATACATTTTGATTTCAATAGAAAAAGTCAGGTTTACTTGTTAAATCTGACTTTTTCGCTTTTATATGATTTTTATCATTTCTGTCTCTTTGGCGGGACTTTTGATGCAGCCTGAGAGAAAATTTAAATTTTATAACCATGAAAAAAATATTCATAGGATTGGCATTTGCAGGAAGCCTTTTTATTAATGCGCAGGAAAAAACCAAATCATCCTCTCCTTCCCCTATTACTTTTGGAGTGAAAGGAGGATTAAATCTCTCTACTGTTTCTGAAAACAATAAATATAGTGAGTATCATGATGATGAAAATAAAATAAAAGCTGGTTTTCATGCTGGAGTCTTTGTTAATATTCCAGTGGCAGAAAAATTCAGTATTCAACCAGAGCTTCTTTTCAGCCAATTAGGGGCAAAAATAGAAGAGAGAGAAAGGTACCTTGTAGCTGATTACAGCTATAAAAGGGATTCGGATTATAAAGCAAACTTTAATTACCTTGTTCTTCCGGTGATGGTTCAATATAATATTCTTCCACAGCTTTATGTTGAGGCAGGTCCTGAGTTTGGATATTTGATGGGCGGAAGATTTAAAGGTGATGATGTAACTACAATCAGAAAGTCGGCAGGGAGCTCAACAGTTATCACTAAAGAGAGCATTTCTGAAAAATTAGACACTGATCTTTATAACAGATTCCAATTTGGATTAGGGATTGGTGCAGGATATTATTTTACTCAAAACTTTGGAGTAACAGCAAGATTTACTGCAGGACTTACCAATATTTTAAAGGATACTGAAGGGGATTACAAAATAAGAAACAATGCTTTTCAAGTAGGTGTAGCTTATAAATTCAAATAGATATTTATTATTTTTCGATGTAGGCCAGGTATTTTTTAATACCTGGTTTTTTGTTTTTGATGTAGAGATCTGGAAATTAAAAATTCTCAGCATTAAAGAAATAAAATTATTGCCAATTAAGATATATTATCCAAATAGAATAAATTTAACATAAAATTTATCATAAATACTCCTTATATATTGAAATATTTTATATAAAACAGGATATAATGATTCTTTATTTAATTGGAAAAACCCGTTGAAACAGCCTGTATATCTATGTTTTTTGAGTTTGGCAAGCATTTTGCAAAATAAACCGCGAATGGTTGAAAGACCATCAAGTAGTAAAAATTAAAAAATAAAAATTATGAAGAAGTTATTTTTAGGACTGGCATTAACTGCTGGAACTTTAGCCTTTGCTCAGGAATCAACAACTGTAAATACATCACCTCTTAAAAAAGATGCTCAACCTGTAAGATTTGGTATTAAAGCCGGAGGTAACTCAGCGTATTTCAGTGAGCAAAAATTCGGAATGAACAGCCAGAAATTAGGTTTCCACGCCGGAGCTTTTGTAAACATTCCTATCTCTAAACAATTCAGCTTCCAGCCAGAGGTATTATACAACCAAATGGGAGCAAGAGATGTAGCCTATTCAACAGAAGTAACTACAGGAGCAACTACTGTAAAAACTAAAGGAGAAAGTAAAGTAACAATGAACTATATTTCAGTTCCTTTAATGGTTCAGATGAGACCTATGGATAAATTCTATGTTGAAGCAGGTCCTGAATTCAGTTACTTTATCAACGGTAAAACTAAAGGAGAAGCTACTGTAGCATCTACCACAGGAGGAATAACTACAACTACAACACAATCTCAGTCTGATGATCTTAATAAAGATGATATCAACAAATTCAACTTCGGTTTAGGTCTTGGTTTAGGATATGATATCACCAATAACATTGGGATCAGCGCAAGATATGTTAACAGTTTAACAAAGATCGATAAGAGCAGACCAGCTGCTGAAAACAACAACAGAGTTTTCCAATTAGGTCTGAACTATAAGTTCTAATAAAAAATAAACCAATTTTTTAACTTCAGATGCAGATTTCTGCATCGCATAAAATAGCCGGAAGAATTTCTTCCGGCTATTTATATTTTGATGAAATAGCTATTGCAATATTGATGTATAATTTTATGTGTAGTGTCATTCTGAGTGAAATGAAGAATCTCTTTCAACCCTTTTGAGAACCCTTATTCAAATATTCTTGGGTCATCACTGATCACACCATCAATTCCCATACTTTTTAACTCGTTTAATCTTTCTTTAGTATTCACGGTCCACGGGATCACTTTCATGCCTAATGCATGACATTCTTGTACGAGTTTAGAGGTAACCAGTCTATGATCCGGACTATAAATAGTTGGGGTAAAGCTTAAAAACTTCATATCACCTGCTACTCCATTCAGATGATCCGGATATAATTTAAATTTTTCAACCGGAATATTTTTGAAATTCGCCCGTTGTTGTGCTAATTTTCTATCATTCACTTCTTCTACAAGTAAAGCGGTCATCATTTTAGGATATTCTTTATGGATGATCTCAAGGGTTCTGGGATCAAATGACTGAATAATTACTCTATCCTGAATTCCTTTTTCTATAATAATCTTCATCATCAGATTCACAAATTCTTTTGGCTCAGGATGAAAAATATGATCCGAGAAAGGACGTGTTTTTGTTTCAATATTATAATATGGTAGTGGCCTTTTCAACTCACGGGAATAACTTTCCACAGCATCTATTACCTCAGAAAAAAGAGGTTTCTGAACTTTCACTTTCTTTTGATCAGGATAATTTTCGAGTTTCTTCAATCCTACATCAAATGTCTGAATCTTTGCGTAGGGCATTTCGTAAATCTTATAGTAAAAACCTGAGTCTTTCGGAATATAGGTTCCATCTGGTTTGGTAATTAACTCCGGTGATAGAAATGAATCATGGGAAAGGATCACTTTTTTATCTTTTGTAATTGCCAGATCCATTTCAAGGGTTGTAACATTCATTTGTAAGGCATTTTTCATCGCCGGGATTGTATTCTCCGGATATAAAGATTTTCCGCCACGATGTGCCTGGTTATCGAAAGACTGTGCTGAATACAGTTGAGTGGCAATAATAAATATACCTGATAAAAATGCGTTCTTCATATTCCTGAAATTTTAATCTGATAAAATTAAAACTTACTGGTGTATTTTATAATACCGGAACATTAAGGTTATGCTACATTTTATGGCGTTTTGGAGTAAAAAAAGCAGACCGAATGGAGGCAAATATAATGAGACACGATTTCCCCGGAATGACATAATACAACAAAAAGAGCCAGATAGTAAATACCTGGCTCTCTATTATATGTAAGAAATATTTTAATTAAATAGTTCTACCTCCTCTCCTTTTCCTACTGGATATTCTTCTGTAAAGCATCCAAAGCAGTGATTAGAAGATCCTAAAATATCTTTTAGGTTGTCTATGCTCAAAAACTCTAAAGAATCTACTCCTAAATAGTTTCTAAGTTCTTCTGTAGACATATTTGCTGAGATCAGATCATCTTTTGACGGAGTATCAATTCCCAGATAACATGGAGCAATAATAGGTGGAGAAACACTTCTGAAGTGAATCTCTTTTACGCCTGCATCTTTTAAAATTTTAACTAACCTCTTAGATGTTGTTCCACGAACAATAGAGTCATCAATAATAACGACCCTCTTATCTTTCATTTCTGAAATAATAGGGTTTAGCTTAAGATTTACTACCCTTTCTCTCATTTCCTGTGTAGGAACAATGAAACTTCTTCCAATATATCTGTTTTTAATCAAAACTGGACGGAAAGGTATTCCTGAGGCTTTTGAGAACCCAATAGCTGCAGGAACTCCGGAATCCGGAACTCCAATTACCAAATCAGCTTCTACAGGAGCCTGGTCCCAGATCTTTTCACCGGATTTTTCTCTGATCTCATAAACATTGATGTTTTCTAAGGTAGAGTCAGGTCTGGCGAAATAAATGTATTCAAAAGAACAGATTCTCTGTTTTCCTTTGGCTTCATCCATCATATAAGAATGAAGTTTTCCAGGTTCATTTTCGTTAGTGTAAATGATTTCTCCAGGAAGAATATCGCGTACATACTGAGCTCCTACAGCATCTAATGCTACAGATTCAGAAGCCACTACATAAGAATTTTCATTAATCGCTCCTAAAACTAATGGACGAATACCATTAAAATCCCTGAAAGCAAAAAATTTATTTCTCGTCATTCCTACTACGGAATAGGCACCTTCAATTTTCTCCATAGTAGCTTTAATGGCTCCACGAAGTCCAAGATCAAGGTTTTTCTGAATTAATCTTAAGATCACCTCAGAATCGGAAGTTGCTCTGAAAACGACACCTTCAGCTTCTAATTCCTTTTTTAATTCTTTCGCATTGGTAAGGTTACCGTTGTGTGCTATAGAAAGTATAATCTGGTCATATTCGTTTTTGGCGAAAAATGGCTGGAAGTTATATTTCTTTTTATCTCCTGCAGTGGTATAACGGGTATGGCCAATTGCAGAATTTCCCATAAAAGTTTCAGGTTCCTGAATGTCTTTATAAACGTCTAAAACCAATCCTTCATCTTTCATGTTGGTAATTCTTCCATCTTTTAAAACGGAAATACCACAAGCTTCCTGACCTCTGTGCTGTAATGCAAAAAGTCCGAATTGTGAAAGAGAAAACGTATCCAGATCTTCATCTGAATAAAGTCCGAAGATTCCACATTCTTCATTAGGAGCATCTAATCTTTCCTCTTCCTGAGTTCTGAAGAGATTTCTCCCATAGACCTGGTTTTCAAACTGTTTTAAATATTCACTTTTATGAATGTCTAAACTTTTCATTTCTATTTTTTCTAATTATAGATCTTAGAAGTCAGATTTCAGATCTCAGACCAAAAGCTAACTTCAAATTTTAATTTTGTTTTAACTAACAAAGTATTTTCAGTACCAACATCTGAAATCTGGTATCTGAAATCTTATTTCTTTAAAAGATTTTTAAGACGGTTGTAGATCTCAACATATGCCTCTGTTACTTCTCCTAAATCTCTTCTGAATCTGTCTTTGTCCAGTTTCTTCATGGTATCTTTATCCCAAAGTCTGCAAGTATCAGGAGAAATTTCGTCAGCCAAGATGATTTCACCGTCAGAAGTTTTCCCTAATTCGATTTTGAAATCTACCAGGATGATATTGATTTTGTCAAACAGGTCGATAAGGATTTCATTAATGTCTGACGTTAATTCATACATTTCGTCAAGTTCCTCGTAAGTAGCAGCCCCTAAAAATACGGCGTGGTGATCGTTAATAAGCGGATCTCCCAATTCGTCTTTTTTATAGCAGATATCGAAGATGGTTACCGGCGATTTAATTCCTTCCTCTACTCCTAATCTTTGTGCCATACTTCCTGCAGAGTAGTTTCTTACCACCATTTCCAAAGGAATGATAGATACTTTTCTTACCAACTGCTCTCTTTCGTCTAATTGTTTAATGAAATGAGTTTTGATTCCTTTTTCATTTAAATATTCAAAAATAAGGGTTGTGATAGCGTTATTCATCTCTCCTTTAAGGTCAACCTGGCCTTTCTTTTGAGCATTAAATGCTGTAGCATCGTCTTTGAAACGTACTACTACTTCATCAGGATTATCGGTAGCAAATACCTGTTTTGCTTTCCCCTCGTACAACATTTCTTTCTTTTGACTCATAATTTTACTTTCTAAATTGTAGTTAGATTTATTGATTTACTTTATTATTATTCCTGTTAAGACAGCCAGTCCAAAACTTAACAATGTACCAATTAATACATATTCCGTAAGTTTTCTCTGTTTTGCCTGTGCAAGGTCGCTGAATCTGAAAACAGATTTGGCAGCCACCATGAAACCTACGCCTTCCCAGTGATTCACCATAATAAAGGTAAATACCAGCAGACGTTCTAAAATTCCGATATATTTTCCGGCACTTGATAAAGATTCGGTTTGGATCGTGTTGGGGCCATCCGGAGCAGGTGTCCAGGATGATAGCAGGATTTTGATAAAAATAGACGCTGGTGTTGTCAGAAACAAAGCTGCCATGAGTATCTTTAAAAATTCCTGATTTTGTAAAAAGGTGAAATTATATTCAACGAAATAGAATGACACTCCCGCAATCACTAAGACATGAAGCATCTGATCGATGAAAAACCATCTTTTTTTTGTTTTTATAGTTTGGAAACTAAGTTTAGCAGCATCAATGATGAAGTGAGTAACTCCCACTAAAACTGCCACCCACCAAAGCTGCAGATCCCAAAGAAGAATGAGGCTTAAAACAATGTGAATCAGAACATGAAAGTATAAATACTTACTTTTTAGTTTATAGTTCTCCTTATCAGCAACCCATGCATTTGGCTGAAGTATAAAATCTCCGAGTAGATGTGCCAATATGAGTTTGATAAAGATCATGCCTATAGTTCTGATATTTTCTTTCTGAAATACTGATTGGTTTCCACGATGAGCTCATAGTTGGCTCGTTTCAGTCTCTGGCTGATAGAGGACTGTGAAATAGCAAATCTTTTAGCAAGATCTTCCTGGGTAATATCCTGATTCATAATCATTTCATGAATGATTTCAGAGGTGGCCATAGTCCAGTTGTCAAAATCCTTGGATGACCATTTCAATAAAATATTGAGATCCCTGTCTACAGAATCGTTTGATGTTTTTATAGCCACCGTATGCCCATCATTCTTCAAGTCATTCAGAAGTCGTCCGGAATTCACATAAGCAGTACCGTTGGATTCGGTGATCTTTTCAGAAGAAAAGCTTTCTTCTCCAATCCCTATGGCCATTCTTACATCCAGATTTTCCTGACTCTTAATAAGTGATTTTATGGCTAGAAAATGCCAGAAAACAGAGTCAATACTGCATTTGAACTGAAACTCATCCCCTCTGTAGATCTCCCATGTGCCAGGAGCGCTTCCCCAGGTTTCGAGAAGATTTTTAAGCTTGGTAATCCAAACTTCAGTGTCTGCATGTTGTGAATTTATAATATCACCGGTAATGACCGCTATCATACTGCAAATATAAGCATAATTACTTATAAATAAAAAATATAAGCCGAAACACTTATAGATATTGATTATTAGTGAATCTGCTTATATCGATTATGTAGTAAACATAAGGTTTTTAAGGCTTTAGATAAAACTAAAAAATAATAAAAAGACAAAGTAAAATGAAATAAATTCATGTAGAATTGAATATTAACTCAAATTTTCTACTCCTTTTTTATTTAAGAAGCTGTTTCCTGCTATCCGTTCATACTCCTCGCCCCTGTCTTTTCCTGCTGCCTGCTGTGGGGTAACCGCTGCTATCAGGGCTAATTAACCTGGCAAGGTTAAGACTACAATCTCAAAAAAATAAAACCTAACAGGTTTCAAAAACCTATTAGGTTGGGTATGATTAAAATATTAGTTACTATTTCTTAATAAACTGCTGCACCTGATCATCCAGTCTTAGAATATAAATTCCTGTAGGAATCCCCTGTACAGAAATATTTTTCTTATTTCTGAACGGTTCTTTCTCTGTATAGATTACTTTCCCTGAAAGATCGATGATCTGAGCTGTTTTTATCTTTTCAGTTTCCCCATTTACAAAAAGGTTGTCATACACCGGATTCGGGTATATCTTTAATGTTTTGTCTACAGAAGTGATAAGCTCTGAAGTTGATAAAGTTCCCAGGTTCTGACAATAGTTGGCTGCGTAAGAATCCCATTCACTGATCGTAAATGTACTATTGGGTTGATTGACCGCATTTTTCCTGTACAATGAAACATTTCCATTGCTATTCGAGGTATATTTAATTCCAATCGCATCTATAGTAACAGTTTTGTTATAGGCAAGTTCTACATAATTTTCTCCTCTGAAGGTCATAGCATCGGAAGCTGTTACAAATTTAGCCTGATCATTGGAATAACAGGATAAAGCAGCTTTGGGATTCAGGATGACAAAAGTTTCATTATTTCCTATTTTACCTTCCAGTTCATAAGTATCTGCATGATAAAATGTACCTGTAGGGTTTTTAAGGTGTACATTGATCCTGTAATTGTTCAGGTTTACCTCATGTCCGGTTTTATTGACAATTTCCAACGCATTATTGCTGACTGTATTATTATTAGTTCCGGAGATATATTTTGTAATTATCAGATCTTTAGCATAAGAATCCGAGGGTATTGTACTAGCGGTCACCGTATTACTAAATGGAGACTCAAGATATCCTTTATCAAAAGCTTTTACCGTAAAGGTATAAGTGGTAGAGGGATCGAGGTGATCTATACTGATTGAACTTCCTTTGGTAGTTGCAACAGGTACTTCAGCACCATTCATATATATTTTATACCCTAATATATCAGTATCTGGAGAAGGGGTCCAACTCAAGTTAATAAAATAGGCATTTTGCTGAGGAGAATTCAGTGCTCCCGGAGCTGTAGGTGCAATAGCATCCGGAGTTTCAGACCAGATCATATCAATCCATTCTGGATGATCAATGAACGGGTTCCTGTTTTTCTGTATGGCATATACAGCATTATTTCTATCAATTTCTCTCTGCGAGACTGGGTCCATTGCACTCCATTGTTTTAGCATGGCAACATAAGGAAGATCAATTGCTCTCTCTTCGGTCCCATCTAGCGGACATTGGTCTGTAGTTGGATTTATGGTTGCGGAGGTACTGTATGCTGTATTAAACGAACCTAATTTACCTTCATATCTTACAGCGAAATACAGTAAAGTTCTCGCTACATCTCCTTTGAACTCATCAATAGGCTCATACACTCGTCCTGCATAAGGATAATTAGGGATTGCTGCTTTGGATATCTTCGAAGTGTTAGTGAAGGTATAATAATTGGTAGTACCTGCTATACCATAAGGATAGTTATTTCTTAACTGATTGATTCTTGCGTCTGCAGGAATAATAAAGTTCAAATCTGAATACATGGGATAATCACTGATCTTTGAACTTGTACTGAAAGTACTCTGCGGCATCATATGCTCTCTGTTATACCCCATTCCTTCCTGACCAGCTGTTCCGATCAATTGGTCTACCGTATATTCATAAGCATCGGGCCCTGAAGGTATTTCTGAGTAGATATCCAACAGGTAGGTAGTGTTGGTAGCAGTATGATCGTAATATTTATCAAGATCAGTCTGTCCATACAAAGCTGGGAGGTCTCCATAATGCCAGTTCACATTGTTCGCTGAAATAATATCATGAATCTTAGATTTCAGGGCATAACCGGTTAATCCGGCAGTACCATTATAATATCCGGCAGGAGCCTGCGCCGATATATAAGATGAAATCAAAATAATAGGAAGTAGAACTTTTTTCATGCCTTAAAATTGGGCAACTAAATTAGTAAAATAAAATACGTAAAACTTTGAATATTTTATTAAGAAAACATTAATTCTTGAAATATAAAAAATTGGAAATTAAAATATTGACATGATATATATTATGGATGTGATAATTTTTTTTAGCATTCCGTCAATTTGGTTATCTTTGGGAACTAACTATTATCAATATGAATACAGAGACAATTGACAACATCAAAATGATAGCGGAGACAGCTAGAGAATTTGCAGAGAAGAATATCCGACCGAATATTATGGAGTGGGATGAAAGCCAGACTTTTCCAAAAGACTTATTTCACCAGTTGGGAGAAATGGGCTTTATGGGAATTGTAGTTCCTGAGCAGTACGGAGGTTCCGGTTTAGGCTATCACGAATATGTTACTATCCTGGATGAAATTTCTCAGGTAGACCCGTCTATTGGTCTTTCTGTAGCAGCGCACAACTCTCTTTGTACAAATCATATTTATGAGTTTGGAAATGAAGAACAGAGAAATAAATGGCTTCCTCAGTTAGCTTCCGGAAAAGTAATCGGAGCTTGGGGATTAACGGAGCATAACACTGGTTCAGACTCAGGAGGAATGTCTACCACTGCAGTGAAAGATGGTGATGACTGGATCATCAGCGGAGCCAAAAACTTTATTACTCACGCTATTTCAGGTGATATCGCCGTAGTAATGACCAGAACAGGTGAAAAAGGGGCTAAAAATAACTCTACCGCTTTTGTTTTAGAAAAAGGAATGCCTGGATTTACTTCCGGTAAAAAAGAAAATAAATTAGGAATGCGTGCTTCTGAAACCGCAGAATTAATTTTTGATAACGTACGTGTGCCGGATTCTCATCGTTTAGGTGAAGTAGGTGAAGGTTTCAAACAGGCTATGAAAATTCTTGACGGAGGTAGAATTTCGATCGCTGCATTAAGTTTAGGAACAGCAAGAGGTGCTTACAAAGCGGCTTTAAAATATGCTAAAGAAAGACATCAGTTTGGAAAATCAATTTCTGAATTCCAGGCCATCAATTTTATGTTGGCTGATATGGCTACGGAAATTGATGCTGCAGAGCTTTTGATCCAAAGAGCAGCAACATTGAAAAATGCTAAACAGAAAATGACAAAAGAAGGAGCTATGGCAAAATTATATGCTTCTGAAGCTTGTGTAAGAATTGCTAATAATGGTGTTCAGATCTTTGGAGGGTACGGATATACAAAGGACTTCCCTGCTGAAAAATTCTACAGAGACTCTAAGCTTTGTACCATTGGTGAAGGAACTTCTGAAATCCAGAGATTGGTCATCGGAAGAGATATTACAAAATAATTTTAACCCTCATACAAATGATTAAACAGGCACTTTTAGGTGAGTTTCTGCACGAAGCTGAAAACACCAGAAAAATTTTGAAAGCAATCCCTGACAGCGCTTTAGACTGGAAACCATCTGAAAAAAACTGGACAACCGGTCAGCTGGCCTCTCATATTGCAGAAGTTTACAACTGGTACAACCCAACCTTTAATCAGGATGTCTTTGACATGGGTAAATATCAGTATGATAAAGGTGATATTTCCAAAGCTGAAAATATTGTAGCAAAATTTGAAGAAAATGTAGCTAAAGCACAAAAGGTTTTGGAAAACTCTGATGAAAGCACTTATTTTAATGATTGGAAAATGGAAGTGAACGGAAACGCAATTTTTCCCGCTTCTCCAAGAGTTCAGGTAGTAAGAGGTTTTCTTTATAATCATTTGTACCATCACAGAGGTGAGTTGGTTGTTTATTTAAGGTCAACCGGAAATAAAGTTCCTGGACTTTATGGTCCCACTGCTGATGATGTGAGATAACCGATAATTATTATAATTAATAAAAAATGACATGCATAATTGATGCATGTCATTTTTTCATTTTGAGACATTATTGTTTTACGTATATTCAATGTATTGCATAATATACTGAACGAATGTTCTAAAATTTTCTTAAAAATTTTTGTTTTTCGTAATATAATTTTTATTAATTTCGATATACCATAATAAAAACAAATATTTAATATGAAAAGACAATTAACCCTACTTGGGATGCTTCTCATTACAGGAGTTTCATTCGCACAGACTGACCGCCTTTGGTCTCAAGAAGTTTCAAAAACATCCTCAGGGATTTTTGAAAACAAATCCGGAATCCGAAGTCCTAAATTATTCAGCTTGAATATTAATGGATTGAAAAATGCTTTAGCAAAAGCTCCGAAGAGATTGGCTGTCGGCGAAAAATCAGAAGTCATCATTTCATTTCCGAATTCTGATGGAAGAATGGAAAACTTTAAAGTAAAAGAAAATTCCAACTTCACTCCCGAATTAGCAGCCAAATACCCAGACATTAAATCTTATGTAGGCCAGGGACTTGAAGATCCTAACTCAACAGTGTATTTCAGTGTTTCTTCATTAGGACTATCATCCATGGAAATCTATGGTGATAAATCAGCAGTCTTCATTGAGCCTTATGCTAAAGATCTTTCTACGTACGTTGTTTACAAAAAAACTGACAAAAATGATGATCTTAGTAAATTTGAATGTACGGTAATAGATGTTGCTAAAAAAGGAGTATCCAATGCAAGTGTTGCAGCAAGACCTAACGCTGACGACGCAAAATTAAGAACATTCAGATTAGCGTTATCTTGTACAGGAGAATACACTGCTTATTTTGGTGGAACAAAAGCTCAGGCTTTAGCTGCTATGAATAACACAATGACTCGTGTAAACGGTGTTTTTGAAAAAGATTTCGCAGCAAGAATGGTTCTTATTGCGAACAATGATGCTGTAATTTATACCAATGCTTCTACAGATCCTTATTCTGCAGCATCCGGAATGAGCAGCTGGAACTCCCAACTACAAAGTACCCTGACATCTGTTATTGGAGAAGCCAATTATGATATCGGCCACTTATTCGGAGCTACCGGTGGTGGTGGAAACGCAGGATGCATAGGATGTATCTGTACCAATGGTTCAAAAGGAAGCGGTTATACTTCCCCTGCAGATGCCATTCCATCGGGAGACAACTTTGATATCGATTATGTAGCTCATGAAATGGGGCATCAGTTCGGTGGAAATCATACTTTCTCAATGAGCAATGAAGGAACGGGTGCTAATATGGAGCCAGGATCAGGGTCAACAATCATGGGATATGCCGGAATTACCAGCCAGGATGTTCAGCCTCACTCTGACGCATTTTTCCACGCGATAAGCATTCAACAGATCACCAATAATATTAAAGCTAAAACCTGTTCAGTCAATACAAATACAGGAAACTCTATTCCAACAGCCAATGCAGGTTTAGATTATACCATTCCAAAAGGAACTCCATTTGTACTGACCGGAACCGGAACTGATGCAGATGGAGATTCGTTAACCTATATCTGGGAACAAATGGATAATGCATCCTCTTCTCAAACCGGAGCTAGCTCTGCAGCCAGTGCAACAAAAGCATCAGGACCTAATTTCAGATCATGGGCACCTACAACCGTTCCTACTAGATATTTCCCAAGAATGGCCTCTATTCTAACTGGAGCTACAACTACTGCAGGTACCGAAATTACCGTGGAAGCACTTTCTTCTGTAGCCAGAACATTAAATTTCAGGTTTACTGTTCGTGACAACAAGGCCGGAGGTTCTGGAAACAATTCAGATGATGCTGTAATTACAGTGAACAGTACTGCAGGACCTTTTGCTGTTACTTCTCAGAATTCAGCAATTACTTATACAGGGGGAAGCTCACAAACCGTAACATGGGATGTAGCAGGAACTACAGCAAATGGAGTAAACACTGCCAATGTGGATATTCTTTGGTCTACAGATAGCGGAAATACGTGGACTACCCTATTATCTGCAACGCCTAATGATGGTTCACAAGCTGTAACCATTCCTAATACATCTACTACTACAGGAAGACTTATGGTAAAAGGCTCCAATCACATTTTCTTTGATGTAAATAACGCAAATATTACTGTAAATGCAGGATCCGGAACACCTGATACGATTGCTCCTACGGCACCAACCCTTGCGGCTTCAGGAACTACTTCTACAAGTACAAATCTTTCCTGGTCAGGAGCTACGGACAATGTAGGAGTGACAGGATACGATGTGTATTTGGGAGCTTCGTTAATCGGTTCTACAGCTTCCACTACTTATACTGTGACAAGTTTAACTCCATCTACTACTTATAGCTTCTCCGTGAAAGCAAAAGATGCAGCAGGTAATGCATCATCTTCAAGTAATACAGTGAACGTTACAACACTTGCTGGTGGAGGAAATGTAACTTACTGTTCAGCTTCAGCATCCAATACCGCTGATGAAAGAATCGGTAAAGTACAATTCGGGACTATCAACAATACTTCAACGGGAACAGCAGGATATGAAGACTTTACCTCTATCTCTACCAATGTAACGAGAGGAACTGCCTATACGCTTTCTATCACTCCGTTTTGGGCTTCTACTAAGTACAATGAAGCTTATGCTGTTTATATTGATTATAACGGAAACGGAAGTTTTGCAGACAGTGGCGAACTTGTTTGGTCTAAAGCAGGTTCTACAACAAGTCCGGTTACAGGATCAGTAACTATCCCTTCAACAGCAACTCTTGGTTCTACAAGAATGAGAGTGATGATGAAATATAGTTCAATTCCTACTTCATCTTGTGAGGCTTATACTTACGGACAAGTTGAAGATTATACAGTTAATATTGTTTCTTCAGGAAGAGGAGAGCTTTCCAATACGAAAGATCTGATTACAGATATTAAATTATACCCTAACCCGGTAAAAGATATCATGTATATCTCCAATACAACTTCTGAAGATTACAAAATCTTTGACATGGGTGGAAAAGTAGTTGACTCAGGAAAACTTCAGAGAGGATCTGTGAATGTAAGCAATTTGATTAAAGGAGCTTATATGATCCAAATTGGAGAAATTTCTAAACGATTTGTTAAAAACTAATCACCACAAAAATTTTAAACGATGTGAAACTGCTCTACTATAGAGCAGTTTTTTTATTTACTTACATTCAATGAGTTGTATTTTTTATCCAATTATTATTTTAAATTATTCTAAAGAAAAATAATATTTTAATAATATTTTCAGTAGTTTTGAATGATATAAAAGAATTCACGGCAACATGAAAAAACAATTATTAATGATGGGGATGCTGGCATTATCTGGCGTTTCTTTTGCACAAACGGATCGTGTATGGTCCAGAAAAGCTCAACAAAGCTCGTCTTCAGTCTTAGAAAATATGAAAAGTATTGATGATCCAAGAATTTTTCATCTGGACATTAATGGATTGAAAAGTGCGTTGACAAGAACACCCAAAAGAGCAACGGAAAAATCATCGGTTATTATTTCTCTTCCCAATTCATCGGGAAAGATGGAGCGCTTTACAGTAAAAGAAAATTCAAATCTTGATCCTGAACTGGCTGCTCAATACCCGGATATTAAGTCTTATATCGGCCAGGGAGTAGAAGATAAAACTTCAACAGTTTATTTCAGTATTTCTCCTTTAGGTTTGTCTTCTATGGAAATTTATGGTGATAAATCAGCTGTTTTTATTGAGCCTTATACCAAAGACCTTTCTACTTATGCTGTTTATAAACGTTCTGACAGAAAGAATGATCTGAATGATTTTGAATGTAAAGTACTGGAATCAGCTCAAAAAGGAACTTCTCATGTGAACACCGCTAAAAATGCTGACGATGCTGTTCTAAGAACATATAGGCTTGCATTATCCTGTACGGGAGAATATGCAACTTATTTTGGGGGAACAAAAGCTCAGGCGCTGGCAGCCATGAATAATACATTAACTCGTGTGAATGGTATTTTTGAAAATGACTTTGCCGCAAGAATGGTCTTGATTCCTAATAATGATTCTATAATTTATACTGATGCGAATACTGATCCTTTTTCACCATCCGATAAAATGAACAAATGGAATTTTGAACTTATGAATGATTTAAATTCAAAAATAGGGAATGCTAATTTTGATATTGGTCATTTATTTGGTGCTACTGGTGGAGGTGGAAATGCAGGATGTATTGGCTGTATATGCAGTGATGATATGTCTACCTATAATTATATGGGAACTACTTATCCTGAAAATTATAAAGGAAGTGGCTACACCTCTCCTTCTAACGGTATTCCTTCAGGTGATACTTTTGACATTGATTTTGTAGCTCATGAAATGGGACACCAGTTTGGGGGGAATCATACATTTTCATATACTACACAGGTTGGGCTACAGCCTGTAGAACCAGGTTCAGGATCTACTATTATGGGATATGCGGGAGTTTCACCCTATAATGTACAACAAAATTCAAATCCTTTTTTCCATGCCCGAAGTATTGAACAGATAACCAATACCATTAAAGCAACAACCTGCTCTGTGAATACTCCTACAGGAAATTCAATTCCTACGGCCAATGCAGGAGCAGACTATACCATTCCTAAAAGTACACCATTTGTACTGACAGGTTCAGGAACTGATGTTGATGGAGATTCACTTACCTATATCTGGGAACAGATGGACAATGGAACCTCTTCCCAAACAGGAAGTAATTCTGTAGCTACAGCTACTAAAACTGCGGGACCAACATTCAGATCATGGGTACCTACAGCTTCACCAATAAGATATTTCCCTAAAATGGCTAGTATTCTAAAAGGATCAACAGAAACCCGGGGAGAAGAAATAAGAGTTGAAGCTCTATC
Organism: Chryseobacterium sp. G0162; assembly: GCF_003815715.1. NCBI lineage: Bacteria > Pseudomonadati > Bacteroidota > Flavobacteriia > Flavobacteriales > Weeksellaceae > Chryseobacterium > Chryseobacterium sp. G0162. The sequence goes on from NZ_CP033922.1 coordinate 5,041,072, forward strand.
TTCAGTTTCAAGAGATCTAAACTTCAGATTTACAGTTAGGGATAATAAATTAGGTGGTGCAGGAAACAATTCTGATGATGCTAAAATAACGGTTAATGCTCTTGCTGGACCATTCCTTATTACGTCTCAGAATGATGCTGTATCTTATGTAGGAGGAACTTCCCAAACAGTGACTTGGGATGTAGCTGGAACAACTTCCAATAATATCAATACTGCCAACGTGGATATTCTTTGGTCTACCGATAATGGAGATACCTGGACTACTCTATTAGCGGCTACTCCTAATGATGGTTCGGAAGCTGTCCTGATTCCTGATGTTGCTACCAATTCAGGAAGAATTATGGTAAAAGGAAGCAACCATATCTTCTTTGATGTGAATAATGCTAATATTTCTGTAACTACTAGTGAGCTGTCTACATCGGAAACTCAATTGAAAGGCTCTACAGAAATTAAATTGTATCCAAATCCGGTGAAGGATATCTTAACCCTTTCAAACACAGGATCAGAAAGATTTAAAATCTATGATATGTCCGGAAAGCTTGTTATTGAAGGCTCTCTTCAAAACGGAACGGTGAATGTAAGCAGGCTGGTAAAAGGAAATTATGTAATCCAGATTGAAAAATTCTCCAAAATGTTCATTAAAAACTAAATCCAATTCAAATATAAATTGAAAAGACTGCTCTAAGAGTAGTCTTTTTCATTTGATCCCTGCACCAACTTTCAATACATTATCATTTAAAAGACTAATATTTATTGAATTAATTACAATAATCATGTTTTATTAAAAATAATATTACATATAATTATATTTTTAGTTAAATTTATCACTCAATATTATTCTTTTATTGTACCGTTATCCGTTTGTATTTAGGGGAAGCTTTTCAAGCGCTTTTTTAACAATAAATCTTGCTCTATTCTTTGAGTTCTTTTTTCAATGTGAGAAACTTATTCATCCTATTGAAAGTCAAACATTTTTATGTTTAAGAAAAACTGTACAGATGTAAAAGATAATCTTCTATACCTAAGCTTGGCATTGGTCTGCATCCCTGAAAATACCTATTTAATTTTCACATAATTTAATTTTTTTATATGAAACATTTATTTAAGTACTTCTTTTTTCTGGCCATTGCCACATTTTCAATAGCTTGTAGCTCTGATGACAGAGAAGAAGAAATCGTTATCCAACCGAGCCCGGTTAAAATTGTATTTTACAAAAGTGCTGATGATTTTGCCACCAGTTATGATCCTGATAACAAAGTAAGTCAAACCGTCAGAATTCAGGCATTTGACCTATACAAACAGGGAAATTGGAAAGAACTGGAAAAATTATTTCAGACAAATAACCTGAACGGCGGTTGGCCACCAGCAAACGGAGGATACAATATTGTAGATGATGTCGCAATACAAGCCGGTCAAAAATATGACAGATACAGCGGTGCTGTAGGGAGTTATAATGGAACCGGAAATCCAACGTTAGGCGGAAACTTTACCAGCCCAATCATTAATGGGTACGTGTATACTTTTACCGAAAGAGCTTTGAACCAACCGGAGAACAAATATGATTTCTATTACCAGATCGACGTTCTTAATGCATTACCTTTTAAATCTCAGACGGCAGATATCATTCCTTGGTTTAACCAGGTTGGAAACGGAAAACAGACCATGTGGAAAATTCCTATTGATATTAATACCGGATTTCCGAAAACTTGGAATAAATTAGCATCAGAAGGGTATATAAAAATTACCATTAAAAAAAGCCCTAGTGGAAAATATCCTAACCTGGAAGGAACCGTTATTCAAAACTAAATTAGATTCAGATGCATTCAATATCAAAAAAGATAAAGATTGGTAGAAAAGCTTTAATCCAAAAAGACAGATTCATTAATGATGAAGCCATTCCGGCAGCAGTCACCCAATTTAGCTGCTGTGAATGTGGTCACGAAAATCGCATTGAAATATCACCTTATCAATCGGGATTTCCAATTCTTCAAATCTACCATGAAGACAAAGTATTATCAAAATCTGAGTTATTAAAGAATCAAATGATTACTGAAACATCACCGAGAATGCAGCATTACGGAGAATTAACGGTAAATGATTTGCCTACACTATATTTTGGAACCAGTTGTACATCCTGTAACACAAATTATATTTGCCTATTTAGCTATGGAGAAAAACAGCCGAGTTTAGAAATTTTAAATATCTCAGGGATCTGGGAGTATCAGGAAGTTGAATAATTGAATACCATCAGCATATCTAAAATCAAAACCACAATTCATAGTTGTGGTTTTTTTGTATTGTTATATTTAGCCACAGATTTTTACAGATTAGCACGGATGATTACACATAAGAATACTTTATGGACTATTACTCAATAGAATTTTAAAACTCAAAGATCTGTATTCATCTGTGGTAAAAAAATTAATGATTCTTATTTTACCTCCTATATTTCCCAATTAGCAAATGGTTTTCTATCTTTGTCATAAATAAAAAATTTCATGGATAAAATTGATAGTTTGAACCAAGTAGCAGAATTCCATACTACTTTTAAAGCCCCTATTCTAGACACCCCACAAATTCCATCCCCGGAAAGATGTAACCTTAGAGTAGCGCTTCTACAGGAAGAACTTAATGAATTAAAACAAGCCATTGCAGACAACGATATTGTAGAAATTGCTGATGCTCTTTGTGATCTACAGTATGTTTTAAGTGGTGCTGTATTGGAATTCGGACTTGGCAACAAATTTGTAGAGCTATTCAACGAAGTTCAGCGTTCTAATATGTCGAAAGCATGTGATAACGAAGAACAGGCTAATGAAACCGTTGAATTCTATAAAGAAAAAGGCGTTGAATCTTTTTATGAGAAATCTGGTGAAAAGTTCAATGTATACAGAAAAGCAGATCATAAAGTATTAAAAAACAAATACTACTCTCCTGCTGATCTAAAGTCAATCATTGAGAAATAAAATATGAAAAAATTTATTACCCGTATTGTTGCCACTTCAAGTTTATTTTTAGCTACTCAGCAGCTTAGTGCTCAAAAAGTAGTGGTTAACCGTGAAGTTACTACCGAGAAAGACGGTAAAATGCTTCTGGGGCATCAATTGAAAGAACAGTTTTTGAAAGCGCCTTATGCTGATTGGTACGTAAAGGAACATGATGAATATGCTCTGGATCAGAAGGCGATCAGTGAACTGAAAAAGAAAAAAATAGGCACTTATGATATTGTCGTTTTTATGGGAACATGGTGTGAAGACAGTCACAGAGACTTTCCAAGACTGATGAAGATATTGGATGAAGTAGGTTATCCGGAAGGAAAACTGACTATTATTGCTGTTAACCGTAAAAAAGAATCTCCAAGTGGAGATGAATCCCTTTACAACATCCAAAAAGTTCCAACTATTATTGTAAAACAATATGGAAAAGAACTGGGCAGAATTATAGAAATGCCTACCACTGGATATATTGAAAGAGATTTAGTTGAAATTCTGAAAAAGGATAACTCATCTGTAATTAAAGAAATTTTTAAATAGATTTGAGAAATTATAAACCAATTATATCGTTTGTAGCCGGTGCCGGTGTTATGGTCCTTCTGTTTTTTGGGCTTAAATCTTGTCTGAATCTTGGGAAGAAAACGGAAAAGTCGGATTATTATATCCTAACTAATCAGATCTCCAAAATGAACAAGATGGTGGTCATAGAACAGAACAATTCTAGCATGCAGAAAACCAAAATGGGCTATGAATTTATGGGCAAGGAAGTTTCAAGTAACAGCATCATTACCTTTACCAAAACCAGCGCACAGGTTTCTTATGATCTGAATAAAATGAAGATTGAAGTAGATTCCATCAACAAAAAACTAGTCATCACTGAACTTCCTGATGCAGACATAAAAATCATACCTAGCGTTGAGATTCAGTCTATGGATGATTCTTTTTTTAATAGAATTTCTGAAAAAGATATTAAAAACGTTACTGCAAAAGCTAAGGAAACAGCGATTAAATCTATTGATCAGAATCAACTGAGAACTGAAGGGCGCAAGCAATTAATGGAAAACCTTGATAATATTTTTGTTTTGGCAAAGGCTTTGAATTATACTATAGAAGATAAGACCGGAAAGATCGGTATTCTTGGACTCTAAAAATTCAGACAATGGACTCAAAAGGAAATAACAAGAAAAAGGAATCTGCCAACACTGCAGAAACTCAAAAGCAAAATCAGGATTTCCAGAATATTCCTGCTTCGTCGAAAAAGGTTAATCCCCCAGACATTGATAAAGAAGACATTCAAAAGGCTTCCAAAAATAAATCGGGAAAAACGGATAATACAAAAGAGTAAAATGAATCATTGAAATTCATTTTTCCTATTGATTTAAAATATTTCAGAAAATAAAATCGAAAGGATCTGTCTCTTATGAGGCAGATCCTTTCTTCTAACTATCTATCTAAGTGAACTATAAATCTATACAATGGTGGATTTTCCAATTTTCACATTCTCGAAATTATAATATGATTTCTCGGAATATTTAATATGGTCTGCAATAAAGCTTCCTACTTCGCTCGTAGAATAATATTGCTTTGTATTAAGGTCTATTGTAACATATTTGTTTTCAATAGCATGTTCTACAGACTGTCTCAGCTTGTTGGCTGCAGGCTGCAATCCAAGATGATCCAGCATCATTGCCACGCTTAAAATAGAAGCGATAGGATTAGCGATTCCTTTTCCTTTTGCCTGAGGATAGGAACCATGAATTGGTTCAAACAAAGCATTCTTCTCTCCTACTGATGCTGAAGGAAGTAATCCGATAGACCCTCCAATCACACTCGCTTCATCAGAAATAATATCCCCGAACATATTTTCCGTCAAAATGACATCAAACTGTTTAGGATTAAGGATCAACTGCATGGCTGCATTATCTACAAACATATAGTCTAACTGTACATCGGGATATCCAGAAGCGATTTCCTGACAAATCTTTCTCCATAATCTGGAAGTATCCAGCACATTTGCTTTATCAATTAATGTCAGCTTTTTATTTCTTTTCTGCGCTTCCTGAAATGCCATGTGAGCAATTGGAAGAATATCTTCTTTGCTGTATTTACATACATCATAAGCATACACACCTTCCGGATCTGTAAATTTCTCACCAAAATAAATTCCGCTTACCAATTCTCTGAAAATCTGAATATCAGCTCCCTCAATGATTTCTCTTTTAAGCGGACTTTTCTCAATCAGGGAAGCATACGTTTTTAAAGGACGGATATTGGCAAATAAGCCTAATTCTTTACGAAGTTTCAAAAGCCCTTGTTCAGGTCTTACTTTCGCGTCAGGATTATTGTCAAACGCAGGATCTCCAATCGCTCCGAAAAGTACAGCATCTGATTCCTTACAAATCTTTAGCGTTTCTTCAGGTAACGGATTTCCTGTTTTAAAAATGGCTTCCGCACCAATCAGCCCATAATCGAATTGGAATTTGTACTGAAAAGCTTCCGCAATCACGTCTAAAATCTTGATGCTTTCGCTGATAATTTCCGGTCCGATTCCATCTCCTGGAAGGACTGCGATTTTAAAATAATTGTTGTTCATTTTTTTTCTGTGTTTTTAGTTCAAATTCTTTGATCGCCTGTTTCTTGCTGATTAAAAAATCAATATCGTCATAGCCATTCAAAAGGCATATTTTTTTATAAGAATCCAACTCAAAAGTTTCGGTAGTATCTTTGAAACTGATAGATTGTAATTCTACATCAATCGCAATTTCATTGTCCGGATTTTCATTGATTCCTTCTAATATTTCCTTTAAAAATTCTTCAGAAACTTTTACCGGAAGAAGACCGTTATTTAAAGCATTCCCTTTAAAAATATCGGCAAAATAACTGGAAACAATTACTTTGAATCCATAATCGGTTAATGCCCATGCCGCATGCTCACGGCTGCTTCCACATCCAAAATTATTTCCTGCCACTAAAATTTCGCCAGTGAATTTGGGATTGTTCAGAACAAAATCAGGATTAGGTTCATGAGTATGAATATTAAATCTCCAGTCTCTGAACAGGTTCTCTCCAAACCCCTTTCTGTCAATACTTTTTAAGAATCTTGCAGGAATAATCTGATCCGTATCTATATTTTCTGCCGGCAATGGAACGGCACTAGATTTTATAATAACTAATTTTTGCATGTACTGTTTTAATTTAAACTTTCAAAAGCTGATATTCTGCCTTCTATGGCTGCTTTAGCTGCTGTAAGCGGACTTGCGAGGATTGTTCTTGAGCCTTGTCCCTGTCTTCCTTCAAAATTTCTGTTTGAAGTAGAAACACAATATTCTCCCTCCGGAATTTTATCATCGTTCATCGCCAGACAAGCAGAACATCCAGGCTGACGAATCTGAAAACCTGCATCATTAAAGATCTTATCCAGTCCTTCTTCATAGATTTGTTTTACAACCTGCTGAGAACCGGGAACAATTAAAGCTTTGACTGCTTCAGATTTACTTTTTCCTTTAATATATTGGGCAGCAGAACGGAAATCTTCAATTCTAGCATTCGTACAACTTCCTATAAATACGTAATTGATTTTTATGCTGGATGGAGTTTGTCCCGCTTCCAGTCCCATATATTGTAAAGCTTTCGCTTCAGATTCATTTTGAGGGGCAGGAATGGTTTCGTGAATAGAAATTCCCATTCCAGGATTGGTTCCGTAAGTAATCATTGGATAAATATCTCCTGCATCAAAAGTAAGTTCCTTATCAAAAACTGCATCTTCATCCGTCTTCAAGGTATTCCAATAGGCAACCTTTTCACTCCACTCTTCTCCTTTTGGTGCAAATTCTCTACCTTTTACGTATTCAAAAGTGGTTTCATCCGGAGCAATCATTCCTCCTCTTGCTCCCATCTCAATACTCATATTGCAAACGGTCATTCTCCCTTCCATTGACATTTCTTCAAAAACATTTCCGGCATACTCACAGAAATAGCCTGTTCCGCCATCTGTTCCTATTTTTGAAATGATGTAAAGGATAACATCTTTAGACTGAACATTTTCATTGAGCTTCCCATTAACGGTAATTCTCATTGATTTAGGTTTATTAAGCAGCAGACACTGACTGGCAAAAACCTGGGCAACCTGGCTGGTCCCTATTCCAAAGGCAATGGCTCCAAAAGCGCCATGGGTAGAAGTATGGCTGTCACCACAGACAATGCTCATTCCCGGTTGCGTAATCCCAAGTTCGGGAGCAATAATATGTACAATTCCCTGATATTGATGTCCCAATCCGAACAGTTCAATATCATTTTTCTGACAATTTTCAGTCAATTGCTGAACCTGATTCCTTGATAATTCATCACGGATGGGTTCTTCCTGGTGAAGGGTTGGAACATTATGATCCGCTGTAGCTACAATCTGTTCAGGTCTGAAAATGTCCAGATTTCTGGATTCAAGTTCTGAAAAAGCCTGTGGGCTGGTTACTTCATGGATCAGGTGTTTATCAATATAGATGATCTGTGGTCCATCAGGAACGGTATCTACAACATGAGCGTCCCAAACTTTATCAAAAAGTGTCTTTTTATTGTTATTCATTTTTACTTTATCTTGAATTAAATCAAACCCTATCCTATTTTTCTGCTGCATGTTTCCATGATCAATGCCAGGTCTTCATTGCCTATCTCCTTCTTAAGGTCTGCTATTTTTAGGAATTCCTGGTACAGATAATCCAATTCATCTTTGGTGACATCATGACCAATGTGTTTAAAACGGTAAGCTAATGCTGACCGCCCGCTTCTGGCGGTAAGAATGATGGAAGAAGCATTTACCCCTACTTCAGCAGGATCAATGATTTCATACGTTTCTCTATTTTTAATGACACCATCCTGATGAATTCCTGAACTGTGAGCAAAGGCATTAGCCCCAACAATCGCCTTATTCGGCTGTACAGACATTCCCATCAGGTCAGAAACCATAGTACTCATCTCATTCAGCATTATAGAATTGACATTGGTATGCAGATTTAAATGTTTATGTTGCTTCAGAATCATGACGACTTCTTCTAATGCCGTATTACCAGCTCTTTCACCCAATCCGTTGATGGTACATTCGATCTGACGGGCTCCATTGATCGCTCCGGAAATAGAATTGGCTGTTGCTAACCCTAAATCATTGTGACAATGGCATGATAACACCGCTTTTTCAATTCCTTTTACATTTTCTCGCAGGTATTTAATTTTCTGTCCGTATTCTTCAGGTAAACAGTACCCTGTAGTATCAGGAATATTAAGTACAGTAGCTCCAGCTTTAATTACCGCTTCGCAAACCTGTGCGAGATAAGCATTATCTGTCCTTCCTGCATCTTCTGCATAAAATTCTACATCTTCTACATAGTTTTTGGCATACCTTACGGCTTCAGCAGCCCTTTCTATAATATTTTCTCTTGTTGAGTTGAACTTATATTTGATATGTGAATCAGAAGTCCCAATCCCTGTATGTATTCTAGGTTTTTTCGCATATATCAAAGCTTCGGCAGCCGTATCAATGTCTTTTTTGTTGGCTCTTGTCAATCCGCAAACTTTTGCATTTCTTACGAGTTTTGAAATTTCAGAAACCGATTCAAAATCTCCTGGGCTGGAAATCGGGAATCCTGCTTCAATGATATCAACTCCCAGTTCATCAAGCTTTTCAGCAATAATCAGTTTCTGTTTTGTATTCAATTTACATCCAGGAACCTGTTCTCCATCGCGCAACGTGGTATCAAAAATTTCAATTTTTTCAGAGTTCATAAATAAAAGTTTTTTACTTAATTTTGGCTCAAAACTACAGCTTGCTATATTTTTTCATTTTCATTTTTCCAGAAAATTACAATATTCAACTGTTGAAGAATTAAGCGTATATCATTGATATTTAATTATTTAAATTTTAAAAATTTACAATGGCAGAATTGCAGAAAGATTTCTTGTTCGTACTGGTAAAGTCATTGACCACTTCCGAAAAACGACAGTTTAAACTGTATGTTAACCGTCTCGGAATTAATGTAGATGCCAAATTTTTACTCCTTTTTTCCGAAATGGATAAAATGAAGGAATATGATGAAAGCATCATTATTGAAAAAAAAATATCTACCAAGCAGCAGCTTTCTAATCTTAAAGCCCACCTTTACAAACAAATTCTGATAAGCTTACGGATGAACCCGAGTCATCAGAATTACAGAATCCAGCTTCGGGAACAATTGGATTTTGCTAATATTTTATACCAAAAAGGGCTTTACAAACAAGCTTTAAAAATACTGGACAAAACAAAGCAGTCTGCTCTGGAATTAGATGAAAAGAGCATTGCTTCCGAGGTAATAGATCTGGAAAAAGTAATTGAATCTCAATTTATTACCCGAAGTATTGAAGGACGTGCCGAAGAGCTGATTAGACAATCCCAGGAATTAAGTAAACAAAACCGATATACCACAAAATTATCCAACCTTTCATTGAAGTTATACAGTGAAATGCTAACTCACGGGTATGTAAAAAATGATGCAGACCGTGAAGAAGTTTTGGAAGTTTTCAATGCTCAAATTAAAAACATAAGATTTGATAAGCTGAATTTTACTGAAAAACTATGGTATTTTAAGGCCCATGTCTGGAAAAACCAGTTGCTTCAGGATTATAAATACACCCTGAAATATGCCTATCAATGGGTAGACCTATTTCATAAAAATCCGGAAATGATTTTCAGTCATCCGGTTTGGTATATTAAAGGAAATACATATTTGTTGAAAATCCTGTTCCTGTATGGAAATATTGATATTCTGGAAGAGAATTTTAAGGAATTTAATATAAGAGTGAATGCTGAAAATTTTTCTCAGAATGAGAACCTTCAGTCGCTTATTTTCCTTACCCATTACAATACATTGATGAATATTCACTTTGTAAAAGGTGAATTTTTCACAGGAACAAAACTTATCCCGGAAATTGAGTTGAAAATGGAAAAGCTTCGGGAACGAATTGATGAACACCACTTTATGATTCTTTATCTTAAAATGGCCGCCATGTTTTTTGGAAGTAAGATGTACAAAAAAGCCATTGAATACTCTATGCGGGTAATAGAATCTAAGGGAAATGTACAGGAAGATCTACTCTTTCATACAAGGATACTGATTTTAATGTCCAAATATGAATCCGGAAATGATGAAGACTATGATGAGTTTATCGCCTCTACTTTAAAGTTTGCCAGAAAGATGAAAAAGCCGGAAGAATTTCACTTTGAAAGCATTCAGTTTTTTAAAAATGTAAATAATCAGCTTCCGGATCAGAGGCAAAAAGCATTTGAAATGTTTGATAAAAAGCTTGAAGAATTCTCAGAAAATGAATATTACAGAAGGTCTTTATTTTATATTGACATTCATGGTTGGATCCAATCTAAGGTTCAAAATGTGGATGTCATTGAGATTATCAAAAGAAAAGTAAGGTACAAAAGAAAAAGCTAATATAGATTAATGTGCAAATTAGTTATAAAAATCTTCGGCAGGCTCTTTGAGCCTGCCGAAGATTATATTAGTTTTTGATGAATTTAGAGCTTGCTTCACCAATTTTATAAAAGTAACTACCTTTTGGAAGGCTTTCTACATTCACAGAAACCTGATGATCCATAGAACCAAAAGACTTATTTATTACCTGTTTTCCTGTCATGTCATAGATCGTAACAGTGCTACTTCCGTTAGAAGGATTGATGATATTCAGAACTTTATTTGCCGGTATCGGAAATGCAGAAAGCTGCTTCCCTTTAGATTGGATCTCATTTACTGAAAGGGTTGTGCTTGGCAGTGTATATACTTCACGAAATAAATTATCATTATTATCAACATTTGTAATAATTATTTTATTTGTATTTGAAGCATTATTGTGGAATATATTAAAATCACCTGTCCATGAAGTGTTTGGATTAGTGGTAAAATCTTTAATAATAGTTCCATCTTCATTTACAATATAAAGTTTTCTGGATGGCTGCTGATTTGTTAGAATTTTAGCACTTACTACAAATTCTAATTTATCATCATTATTGAAAATATGTTTTGTAACCTGAAAATTGGTGTCAGAACTTGGGTAGAATTCAAATATATATCCACTCGGTATAGGTACATTTACTGTTTTTACTAATACGTATGATGAATTATAGATATTGATTGTATTCCCATTTCCTTTAGCCACAAAAATAATATCATTACCATTTGGAAAAACATCTACATTTTCACTAATTGGAAATGTATGTTCTAAAGTGATTTGTTGAGCGAACATAAAGCTGCAGGCCATGATAGCTGCAGATAACATAATTTTTTTCATGCTATAATTTGTCTTTCAAGATCTTCACACCCACTGAGAAGATGGTTATTGTTTTTATAAAAAATAAAAGAGTGAGGGTTTCTAACTTATTTTCTTCTTAAAATTATTTATTGAAGAAAGTTCCGCTAAAACACTTTTGTTAAATCGGATGCAAAACTACAATAAATATCAGATATAAGTACATACCCCAACCTGATATTTGAACCCGTTGCTTACTTATAAATACCCTCAATAAAGTTTAAGACGTTCTTATGACTGATCTTTTCAACAAGTTCAGCAGAGAATTTTTTTTCAATTTCTTCATTGATAGATGGATAAACTGATGCATTGGAATGTTCTTCAAAGAAAAACGGATGACGTGAAGTATCTGGATGATCTTTCCAGTAAAAGTAATCCGCTCCATAGGCAATATTGTTTTCTCCACCCAGATCAAGCCCGTATTGGATGTGATCATAAATCCTTTCTGGATTTTCAAGATCTACATAATCTTTGATGAAGTTTAATCCGATAAGTCCTTTTCTGTTAATAACCTCTTTTGCTAATTCATCCGGAAGGTTTCTATTGTTCTTATAAATTGTTCGATAATTGGAATGACTTGCCAGAATAGGAATTGAATAATTTTTCTGATCGATATAAGTAAAAATATCGTAAGCCAGTTGATCACTTGTGTGAGCCAAATCTATAGCAATTCTTCGGTCTGCAATATAATCAATTAACACTTTGCCATCTTCCTTTAACCCCACAGTCACATTATTTCCACCTCCAAAACGATTTTCTAAATGATGGGTAATTCCGATATAAAGCACTTTTTGAGTATTTTCAATGATGGTTTCAAGATTTTTAAATCCGGATTCCAGGCTTTGGTTTTCATCACAAAAAGCAGAGCCATTTTCAATGGAAGCTATAACACCTACCCGATTTTCATTCTCGGGATTCATGTAATTTTCATTTTCAAACAGGAAAAAGTTTTCATTTTTAATGAGATCCGAAAATATTTGGCTTTGTTGCAGCCCGTAAGTTGTACTTCCCTCACCGGTTCCTGCATAAATAGCCATCACCTGAAGTTTTACATTCCCTTCCTGTAGATAAGGCAACGAGCATCCTATTTCTTTATCGTCAATTGTTGAATCTGACCTTAGTAAATAGTACAGCAGGTCACAGTGTAGATCAATGTTTATTGTATTCATAGTAGCAGGCAATTTATCGTTTTTATTTCTTGTTTTGATCTAATGCATTATTGATAAATTCAATATTTGTATTTTCAAAAACCTCTAACAATTGAGGAACAAAGTCCCCGAATTTCTTGTATTTTTTCCTGTTGGAATTATATTCTTTTACTTTTTGCTCTAATAAGGGAAGGAAGATAAAATTGTTTTTCAAATGGTAGTCTTCAAGTTTTTTAGCTCTTTCAAAATCTTTCTGGATTTTTGCAGTCTGAATTTCACCAAGTCTGACTAAATGTTCAGCAACACAGGTTTGGTAATCTCCATACCCTCCGGTTTTAATCATAACCTCCTTTAAATTTGATTTTTCAAATAAATCCTTGAATTTTTCAAGTTTATCTTTATGGGGATATACTTCTTTATTAACAAAGGAATGCCCAAATTCATGAACACTTAGAAACCTTGCCTGGAATTGGTTATCATATCCGAACTGTCCTTGTTTTTCAACTCTTACAAACGGACTTGCAATTTCATAAATATCTGTTTTACCGGATTTTGAAATCACATTTGTTCCGATACCTCTTCCTTCATGATCTTCTATAGGCCACATCATCATCGGAGAAATCAGAATAGTATATGAATCAAAACTTTCACCATAAAATTGCTCCATAGCATTGGTAAACCCCTCAGGAATATGTTTATTGTACTCATTTTCTCCTCCTTTATAGAAAGCTTTGTTTTCAATAAAAAACTGTCCAATATGTTCTTTTGTATAAAATTTCGAAAGCTCGGAAAGATAATTTTTAATTAATTGAGTCGCTTCTTTGTTCTGTTCCTCCGTTAAGTTATTGTTATGAAACTGATAATCATTGATCCATTCTGTGGCTGGAAATTCTTTGTGGTATATTAACGGTTTCATCAAAACATCATTTCCAGAACCGTATTTTTCTATTAGAATATCATTAATTTTTGCTGTTGCAATTGCAATATCTGAATCTTTCAAATATTTATATCTTTTCAACGCACTGTCTACAATCGGCTGATAAACAGAACATTCTTTTATCTTATAAAGTTCAAAATCTTTATTATTTTTTCGGTGTTCTGCTGAAAGAATTTCTGCAAGAAAATAGGTCTCAACATTTTTATTGTAATTAACAGAAAATTTAGATGTTTTTTTCTGTGAAAAACAAAATGTGGAACTCAGTGAAACTAAAATAAACAGTGCCTTTTTCATAGTTAATATTAATTATCATTCTAAATAGGTACGAATATAGTATTTTATGTAAAAAATGCGTATTTTTGCATCTTAAAATTTTTTAGTAAACAATGATAAAAATTACACTTCCAGACAATAGTGTCAAAGAATTCGAGGGAGCAGTTACTCCCCTAGATGTGGCAAAATCTATAAGCGAGGGATTGGCTAGAAATACCATTTCCGCAATTGTTAATGACAAACAAGTAGAAATCACCACACCTATAACCACGGATTCTACGGTACAGCTTTTGACCTGGAATGATGATCTTGGAAAGAAAGCTTTCTGGCATTCTTCTGCCCACCTTTTGGCGCAGGCTATCCTTGAATTTTATCCTAATGCTAAGCTAACTATTGGTCCGGCAATCGAAAACGGATTCTACTATGATGTGGATTTCGGGGATGAAAGTTTATCTGAAAAAGATTTTGAAAAGATTGAAAAGAAGGTTCTTGAAAATGCAAAGAAAGGATCAACGTTCTCTTTATATCCGGTTTCTAAAGAAGAAGCTTTAAAGACCTATGCAGACAATCCTTACAAAGTAGAATTGATCTCTAATCTGAATGATGGAGAAATTACTTTTGTAACGCATGATAACTTCACAGATTTATGTCGTGGAGGGCATATTCCAAACACAGGAATCGTAAAAGCTGTTAAGATTTTAAATGCTGCAGGAGCGTATTGGAGAGGAAATGAAAACAACCCTCAGTTAACAAGAGTGTATGGTATTTCTTTCCCTAAACAGAAAGAACTTACTGAATATCTTGAAAGATTAGAGGAAGCTAAAAGAAGAGATCACAGAAAGCTTGGTAAAGAGCTAGGTATTTTCGCGTTCTCTGAAAAAGTAGGTGCCGGTCTTCCATTATGGTTACCAAAAGGAACTGCTTTAAGAAGAAAATTAGAAAATTTCCTTAGTGATGCTCAGAAAAAAGGGGGATATGAATTCGTAATGTCTCCACATATTGGAGCTAAAGAATTGTATGTAACTTCCGGACACTGGGATAAATATGGAGCTGACAGCTTCCAGCCGATCAAAACTCCGAATGAAGGAGAAGAATTCTTATTGAAGCCTATGAACTGTCCGCACCACTGTGAAATCTATAAGACATCACAATGGAGCTACAGAGATCTTCCAAAAAGATATGCGGAATTCGGTACTGTATATAGATATGAACAAAGTGGAGAGCTTCACGGATTAACCAGAGTTCGTGGATTTACTCAGGATGATGCTCACTTATTCTGTACTCCGGATCAGCTTTCTGAAGAATTTGAAAAAGTAATTGATTTGACGCTTTATGTTTTCAAATCTCTAGGATTTGAAGATTTTGTAACTCAGGTTTCTTTAAGAGATCCAGATAACAAAGAAAAATATATCGGGTCTGATGAGAACTGGGAAAAAGCAGAGAATGCGATTATCAATGCTGCTCAGAAGAAAGGTTTAAAAACAGTTGTTGAATACGGTGAAGCTGCATTCTATGGCCCTAAGCTTGACTTCATGGTGAAAGATGCATTAGGAAGAAAATGGCAGCTTGGAACTATTCAGGTAGATTATAACTTACCGGAAAGATTTGATCTTCACTATATCGGAAATGATAATGAGAAGCACAGACCGGTAATGATCCACAGAGCGCCTTTTGGATCTATGGAGCGTTTTATCGCAATCTTATTGGAGAATACTGCCGGGGATTTCCCATTATGGTTAAGCCCTGATCAGTTTATCATTCTTCCAATTAGTGAAAAGTATGTAGATTATGCAAAAAAAGTTTCACAATTTTTGGAAAATCACGATATTAGCGGTCAGATTGATGACAGAAACGAGAAAACGGGTAAAAAAATCCGTGATGCTGAATTAAAGAAGATTCCTTTCATGCTTGTAGTAGGAGAAAATGAAGAGAAAGAAGGTACGATTTCTGTAAGAAGACGTGGTGAAGGAGATCTTGGAGTCATGAATCTGGAAGATTTCGCAGCTTACTTCAAAAAAGAAGCAGCAGTTTAAAAAAACAAAATTAAAGTATTGAGAGGTAACAACAACGCTCTCAATACTTTAATCAAATAAATAAGTAGTTAACCAATAAAATTATAATACAATAGCACAAAGATTTAACAACAGGGGCCCACAAAGACGTCCTGTACAGGAGGACTTACACTTGATCAACGATAAAATTCGTGTGAGAGAGCTTCGTTTGGTGGGCGATAACGTAGAGCCGGGAATTTATCCAATTGACAAAGCAAGACAGATTGCTGCGGAACAGGAATTGGATTTAGTAGTAATTTCTGACAAGGCAGAACCTTTTATTGCAAGAGTATTGGAATATAAAAAATTCTTATATGAGCAAAAGAAAAAACAGAAGGAACTTAAAGCTAAGCAAGTAAAAGTGGTTGTAAAAGAGATCCGTTTCGGACCTCAGACTGATGACCATGATTACGAATTCAAGAAGAAGCATGCTGAGAAATTCCTTGAAGAAGGTTCTAAATTGAAGACCTACGTATTTTTTAAAGGACGTTCGATCATCTTTAAGGATCAGGGAGAAATCTTGCTTTTAAAACTGGCTCAGGAACTAGAGCACGTGGGTAAAGTAGATCAACTTCCTAAGCTTGAAGGAAAGAGAATGATTATGATGATGAGTCCTAAAAAACCAGCAAAATAATTCAATCATTATTTTACATATAAAAACCTCAAATTACTTTGAGGTTTTTTTTTATTCAAATTTTCATGATATCGTTTCATCAGAAAATAGAAAGAGGGTATTTAGACATCACTTGTATTCATTTAATATTCCCCTCTTTCTATAGGCTAGTATTAGTTTTTATCCTTCAAAATCACCACAGTCATGCTCTTTAAAAAGAGGAAGCGCTTTTTTTGTTGTAAAATATTTCGCTACTCGTTTATTATTTAATTCGAGTTTCTGACCTTCTACAACCAGCTCATAAACGGGTGCTTTTTCGATCTGAGTTAAAATATAGGTTCTGTCCGGTGTTTTCAAAATAGTTTTGTTTCCTTCGCTGGAGATGTTAAAATTACTCACCTCAAAGGCATCCTTTTCATCACAGACATTGGTCCATACTATTTTATTCCTGGTTACGGATAAGCTTGCTAAATCACAAGAATAACAATTTCCCGAGAACTCTATACCATATTTTTCATATACATCTTTACTTTTGATATCCAATATATCTATAGGAACCAATGTTGAAAAATCCACCGGCACTTCTACTTGTGAAATCGTATTCTTTTCAGGAGTAAGCTTAGCAATTGTATTTGGTTTTATAGCCATAACGCCTGTACTATCTGCCTTTTTTTCTGTAGCAGGTGAACAGGAAGCTAGCAAAGCGACTGCTACTGAAAAGCTGGTTATTACGTTTTTCATCTCCTATCAATACTTAGTTTTGTCTTTTGCAAAATTGTCCAAAATATAGCATTCGATAAATCCCTGTTTTCAGCCATTTTTTGCCCATATTCAGAGGTTTTGTTGGCAGCCGGTTTGAATACCGATACATTTGTCAAAAAAATATAAAAATGAAACCTTTATATCAAGTCTTTATCACCTCTACCGTTGTTCTGATGGGATGTAATCCACAGAATAAGACACCAGAAACCAACAAGGCTGGAACTGAAATCACACAGAAAATCATAACATTTGCTGATTTCAAAAAAATAAAAGGAGTAGATAATATACAGGAAGTACCTTTTCAACTATTTACTAAGTTAGATTCTATACAGTTTTTTGTATCTCCCAATAAAGATGCTGCCCGTCTGAAAATAGTATACAATAAGCTAGATAATTACTACGGATTTGAAGAGTTTGATGACTTCTACTCTATTCACTACAGTATTAATAATAATATTTCGAACAGCATAGAAGCTTTTGTTCTAAAGTCAGAATTCATGGCCTCATTTGATATGACTTTACAAGGTGTGGACCTTTATGAGATCAGAAGCAGCACATGGAAAGGATCTCAGGATTTTAAAAATAAGTCATTCAGTAAGTATGGTACCATTACAGAAGTTTCTGAACAGGAATTTGCAACAGCATCTAAAAATAGAATTAATGAAGTTTTGGTGAAAAATCCTCAGATTAAATTAAAAGGTGAAGATTGGATATCTACCGGAAATTCAAAAGAAACTGTGATTACACAGCATGAAAATATATCTACAGAAGACGGGTATTTATCCAATGAATATATTGGACAGTCTCCTTCCCTGCATCTGGAAGTTTTCAAAGAAAACTCGGTGGAGACTACAGATATGTATTATTCTTTTTATGATGTAAAATCAACCGCTAATTTTGCTTTATTTACAGGTGGATATCCACAGATTCTTCCTGGTAAAAAATGGATTTCTTCTATCTCTTCAAATAATGATGTCGGGAGTAATTTTGAAATCACGACCTATATGGACCAAAGCCATAATCAAGAAAACCTTTTGTATGTAAACTTTACCAAATTCAAAATTGCTGATGATACAAAAGCTTTCTGGAAAGATGATAAAACCTTTTATGCAGAAGTTTATCCTATCAATTCAGCAGCGGCTAATGGTAAAAAGCAAAAGACTGCTTATATAAAAATTCAGTTGAAGGCAAATCTGCTTTAAAGGGAAGTGCATTTGGACTTAGAATACAATTAAAAACCCCTGAAATCAGCCAGTGTTTATCGAGGTAAAGTCTAATATCTTTGCAGCACTTAATTAAAGAATACCATGAAAAAAATAAGTTTAACATTTCTTTTCTGTTTACTTAGTTTGATAACTTTCGCTCAATCATTAAAAGTAGTTATTAAACAAGACGGAAAAGTAATTGAACCTGTAAATGATGTTTATGATCTAAAAAAATCGCCTTTTATATTGGAGTTTACAGCAAACAATCTGGAAGGTTTCTTAGTAGGAGCTACGACTAATAAGGATGTTTATGCAGGAGCGCTGGGGGTATTTAATACTGATGTTCCGTGGTTTCAAAGTACAGGTATGGCAGAGGAACTGTATAACAAAGATAAAGAACTGTTTCTGATGGATTCCGCGCCATCCTACTGGTACTATACAAGTGTGAAAGATCACAGATTTGATAAAAATCCTAAAGGTACCTTAAAACAGTGGACCGCTACGCGTACCATTACCAGGTTCTATGACATCATGGTAGACCAGCCTGTCAATTTAAAAGATTTTGATGGAAGAGTTTATCTATTCATGTATGAGCCTGTGTATAACGCTGAATATGATGTAACGGGAAAGAAAAATCTATTTCAGGCTGCGTTGAGATTCAAAGACTAAAAATGACACACCTAATTATTTGATTATATATAGAAAAGGTCTGCTTTTACGATGTAAGCAGGCCTTTTTGTTGGATGAATATGGATCTGGTTCAAAAGTCTTGGAAATATTTTAAACCATTAAGAGGTTTAGATGTTATCTTGTTTTTTGATGACACAAAGGTTGATTATTGATGGCTAAGACATGAATTGATTATATCAATTCTGATGAAGCACTGGTTTATGATACGTTACAGGTATTTAACCACATAGGCCCATAGATTTTGAAGTAATTATACATCTGTGGGAACTCATCTTTAGGCTCCCACAGATTGCACTACCTTATAAATAGATTATTCGATAATCAGACCGTACTCTATGGCCAGTTTAATGGCTGAACTAAGATTAGAAGTCTGAAATTTTTCAATAAGATTTTTCCGGTGACTTTCTACGGTGTGTGGGCTGATAAAGAGTTTTTCTGCCATTTGATTAGTGGTCAATCCCTTTGCTGCTTCGGCAAGGATTTCCTTTTCCCTGCGGGTTAATTTAGGAACCTGGTTCAATCCATCAGATGATTTTTTCTCTAAAACAGATTGAGTTTGCGAGCATAAAAATTGATTACCGGCATATACCGTATGAATCCCTTCCAGGATTTCTGAAACCGAAGCGTTTTTTTGAATATAGCCTAAAGCACCTTCAGCTAAAGTACTATTAATAACAGGCAGCTCATTATGAACACTAAGCATGATAATCTGGAGATTCTCATACTTTTTCTTTAAAGGCTTTATGAGTTCGATGCTGTTAATGTCTACTAAATTGATGTCTAACAACAAAATATCAACCGCCTGTTTTTTTAAGCCGGCATTCATCTCTGAAACGTTTTTGAAACAATCTACAACATCTATACTCTCGTTATTTCCTAAAATATTCTTCAGCCCTTCTAATAGAAGTGGATGATCGTCTGTGATGGCTACTTTTATCATGTTTAATGAGTAGGTATTTGAAGTTCTATACTGGTACCAATATTCAATTGGGACGTGATATTCATCGTTCCTTTTAAAAACTGGACTCTTGATTCTATATTATGAAAGCCCGCTGTTTTTCTAAAATCCAGGTTAGCGAGGTCAAAACCTTTTCCATCATCCTCTACGGTAAGATGTAATATATTTTCTTCTTCACTGATCTGAATAATAATTTCAGAGGCTTTAGCATGTTTTATGGCATTGTTGACCAATTCCTGAATAACTCTGTAAATAAGCAGCTGCTTTTCTTCTGATAAAGAATTACCGTAATTAATAAACTCCGTATGGATATGTAATGCACTATTGGACATCCGGGAAGCAAACTCCTGAATGGCGGCTACCAGACCGTATTTCATTAATAAATCAGGCATTAAATTATGAGCTACCCGTCTCAGCTCTTCTACAGCTCCATCAATCTGGTTAATCGATTTAGAAATTCCTTCCTCTATATTTTCGGATTGATGAAGATCTAAAATAGACAACTGGAGTTTGGTTCCTGAAAGCAATCCTCCTAATCCGTCATGAAGATCACGGGCTAAACGGCCACGTTCTTGTTCCTGCCCTTCAAGCAATGCCGTTAGTGTAGATATTTTGGAGTTTTGCTTCTCTTTTTCTATAGCTAGAGCATGCAGTTCATCTCTTTGTTTAATTGATTTTACACGTTGTTTATAGGCATACAGCAACAGGAATATTAAAACGATGAAAATAAAAATAAAAACAATATAGTAGGTATTGATCTTTTCCTTGAATGCCAACAGTTTTTTATAGCTGTTAATATCGTTGTTCTTTTGTTCGGTTTCTAACTTTGCCAAACGGAGTTGCTGCTCTTTTTTTTCTGACTCCAGCTCAGAAAATTTCAATCGTTCGCGCTGATTTTCTTCCACCAGTTTTAAGTTATTATAAACTTGTTCACGCTGCGCACGCAGGATGTTGATAAGCTTAATTTGTTGTGCTTTTTTATCGCTTTCCAGCTGCAGTTTTATATATTTCTGTTCCTGTCGTTCTTTTTCAAACTGGGATTCTAATCTTTTGGTGATATCCAGTTTGTCCTGATCATACACACTTTTATATTTATCAACATAACTTTTATAATACGTCAGTGCTTCTTTATAATTCCCCTGTTCTTCGCTAACACGGGATAGTGATTCAAGAATAGAAAGTTCAATATTATGATCCCTGACAGGACTTTTCCCAATTTCCATAGAGGCTTTCAGAAAATAAGACTTTGCTACATCATAATTTTTATCCTGAATGGCCAGCTCTGCCAAAATTCCAAATGAAGAAGCGATATGAATAGGATCTCCGGTTTCCAGACTTATCTTATTAGCTAATTGGGCATATTGCATTGCCTTGTCTGGGTTAAATTCTGTATATAAATTGGCTAAATTAATAGCTGCATAAGAAAGATTGCTCTTGTTGACCATAGACCCCTTATTTTTATTGAAAGTGGTAATAGCCTGCAGATAATACTGTTCTGTTTTGTTTCTCAACTGTATATCTGATGGGTTTTGAGCATATTTTTGTTCATACATATAGCCCATTCTCATATAGGCATCGAAAATCAGATTAGGGTCATTTTGTTTGGAGGCTAACAACAGAAACTGTTTACTGTATTTTTCTTCCAATTGATATTCGTTCAGGTCAGCATAAATCGCGGATAGTTCTTTGGCTGTATTTCCATATCTTCCGTACAGTGTAGAAGTCGTAGGTGAATTTTCATAATAATTAATAGCTTTCAGGTAAGCAGCTACAGCATCGATGACCTTGTTATTACGGGTAAGAATCCAGCCTCGTGCATACTCCAGATATCCTTTTGCTTCGTTACTATTTGTTTTTAAACTATACACCTTACCCATTTCCAGGCTTTTTGAAGATTCTGCATCTTTGTTATCAAGTCTGTAATTCATGGCCTGGACGGCATATAAAATAGTGGCATATTTTCCATCAGGCATCTTTGTGGCCACAGAAATATTATTGGCTAATATCTGGTAAGATTTCGGTTTAAAATTATGGAAGAATAAGGCAGTAGCATATTTGGGAGCCAGGCTCAATTGCTCTGTAGTTTGGTTGGAAGCATTGTTATACTCCTTCTCTAATTTGCTTAAAACCTCTTGTGCCTGAACAAAAAACGGACAAATCAACACCGTCAATATAAATAACAATCTGTACCTCAAACCCTTCTCTTTATTAAGTTTTATTGTAGTAAAGAACGTAAATATAAGTAAAATACTTCTACTCAATTTTGAAACGACGTCATTCAGTAAAAGAGTTTCATTTCGGAAGATTTTTTTCATTTTTTAAACACCGCATCTTTACTTAAATCCTTGTCAAGGTTTAAAACCTTGATAAGGATATGTTATTTAACAGGTTAAGTGTATTCTAAACAAATGACCGCTTTTTTAAGTTCTTTGTCATAAAATAAAAATACTTGGTCTGCTGAATTTTGTTGAAAATCATAGCCTTCCAAACATGCAATATAATCCATCAGGGTTCCGTCAGGTTTAAAGGGTTTTTCAATGAGGTTTTCACCTCCGAAATTGCATTCTTCTAAGGGGAGCGAATTGATATTAAGTTCTTCAAAAACACCGAAAATCTTATTTTGTAAACGTTCCTCTGCATATTCTGAATCATTATCTTTCTCCAGATCTTCAACTGTAAGCTTACGTAAACGCTCTAAGCGGCGAATGTCATAAACCTCTAAGCCCGGACGATTGAAATCTTTGTCATAAAGCTTATTATGTTTTTGGTAATATTCTTTTTTCAATTGATACATTGCCTCATTCATATTATATTCAATCTCTAAATCCGAATAACTGTTTCCATAATCTTCCGGAGAGATTTTGGTATATGCAGAAAAATAATTCCAGTCTGCATCAAATTTGTATTTACCGTCAATCACATCAAAACCAAACATATCTGCTTTGGTATATTTTGTATGATATTCCGGTTTGTCTTCTCCAACGCAACCATCATAAATTTCCTTTACAGAAACAATATGCAGCCATTGATCTTCTGATGGATTGATGATTTTTAAATTAATTGAACAAATCGGAAGAAAATACTTTTTGTGATTCTCTATATCATCATAAAATACCTCTTCGTATTCCGGGAAAATTTTTATTAAATCTGTCATTTTATTTTCTTATAAGCTGTAGCTGACCTTCTTTTTTTACAAGATCGAAAGTCATGGTTTTTGATGCTTTGAAAATCTTTGTGGGAGTATCACAGAACTCAGACTTCCTAATACTATCCACTTCCATTTGTATTTGGTTCTTTTCTGTGAAATAATACTTTCCGTATACTCCTGTAAAACAATCGTTTCCACATTGCCAGGAATCATAACTATTGAAATGCTCTTCATCTGAAAAGTTTACCCCATGAAAGTTGAAAATCAAGGTAGTATCTCTTGGAGACATATAGTAGGTTTTTCCGCCATCGGGAGTAATAAGCCCTCCTTCCTTCACGATCCACTGCGTATTTTTCAGATAATTGGGAAAATCCGTTTTTTTTCTTTCCGGCTCTTTACAACTGAAGATCATTATCCACAAGGCACTCAAAAATAGGATCGTAAAATTCTTTTTTATCATTACGTTTCTATATTACTTATTCAACTATTTTATTCCCAATAATTAAATTTTGTATTTAATTTTTCAAAAGCAATTTCCTTATTAATCATTTTTTCAAGTTCATCAAAAGTCAACATACCTTCAGCTTTAAATTCACCACCATTAGACACTTTATAGGTATATTCAAAAATATCACGTGTATAAATATCTTCCAAAATTTCAACCTGTTTTGGGGCTAAATATTTCCGGTGGGTGTTTAATTGGTTTTGTAGAAGGATTTTGATTTCCTCTTCAGAATTCCCTTCAAACATAGAATATTCATCCATTTCTGTCAAAGATTCTAAAAGTTGTCTAAAGATAAAATCCTGAAGATTTTTAGCTAGAATTTCAGCATCAGAATCATGACCCAAAAAAGTAATGGGAACTTCACCATTGGTTTCCATATCCAATTGAAAAACATACAAATCCCCCGCCCCATTTTTTGCAAAAGGAACCATCCTGTATTTAGGATTGATTTCATATACTTCATGGTTAATAATCTCCCTTATTCCGTTCTGATAAACGATTGGATCCCAGATTTCGATATCGTTTCCAAACAAAAGCAAAGGTGGATTTTCTTTTAAAGCAGGAAAAACATTAGTGTACCAACCAGGTCCTTCTACACCCCAATCGAGCATTTTATCAGTATATAACTTTTTATAGAGTTCAGGATAGGTGAAATTATATTCTTTTTCTAAATCTTGTAAAGTATTCATATCTATTCTTAAACAGGTTTTTCAAATATTGTGGGGAATTCCCAAGCTATTTCGTGGCTGTCTTTTAATGTTATATCCTATTTATATTTTTATATTGCAAAAAATCCTGTGGCTGAGCCAGCCAAAATAATTCTAAAACAGTAGCTTCACTGAATAAAGGACTTCCTGATTACATTTTATTTCTTTATTACAATTTCATCGCTTCCAAAATCATTTTCCAGCCATCCATGAAATCCCATACACATTCCATCACCATCAATGGTGTTCAGTTCTTCTATTATTTCATCTTCTTTATACAGGACAATATGAGATTCTAAGGCTAAACGATAGTTTTCATTTTCTAAAGGATTAAAAATTCCGTCCATTTGCATCATCATTCCATAAATTGTATTGTCGATGGTTTTTAGATGAGCTTCACGAAGTGTTTCATCTATTTCTGTCGGGATTTTCCCAATGGCATATTTCCTAATATTTTCAAAGATAATATATCCTGCTCCATGCTGCATCCACAGTTCACGATCACGTTCATCTGATGGTGGGTTTGCTAATTCTTTTTTCATATTATTAACAGATAGGTATGTTGAGTTTCGTTTAATACTCTTCAATAAGAGCATTCCACTCCGTTAAAAGGTAATTCTCAAAACTGGGATACAATGTTGAGCTCCTGTTTTTTAAGAGCATCTCATAATTGTATATAATTCCGCAGTGAGTATCTAAAACCAAAACATCAGAAGGAAAATTAGAATTGATAACCAAAAAATTATCTGGTAATTGAAACTCCTGACGGGCATAAACAGTAGCACCATAAAGTGTACAAACATCATTACTCAATGGGTTTTCAGGTAAAATTCCATTAGTGTACAGTAAATCGGAAAATCCACCCCCTCCAAACTCCAGGAGATAGGTTTTCAAAAAGACATCAAACTTCAACTGTAAGGCATTTTCTACTTTGCTGATATTTTCTTCTGAATTAGACCCGTAAAATTTTGGTTTTTTCTCCAGTTTTTCAGCTTTTTTGATCAGTTCTTTAAATTGTTCAAGCATACTTTTTATATTAGTTTTAAGGTGCTTAGATCTTGGCAAAGAAATTAAAAGTTTGTTGAATGATAAGCTTTGGTTTTGTATCTGAAGTATCGTTGATTGGGTCTTCGTACAATTCAACTTTTATGATTTTAACACTATTCGGTATTTTGTAAATTTCATTTTTTATATAATTATACCCTTGTACATTGGCACTTTCTTTACCAGGATACTTTTTGATCTCAGCGTAATATCTCAATATAATAATAGTATTACCGGTTTGTTCTCCTTTTTCAAAACGTATTTTTCTTATCTGACGAATGGTATGCCCACCGGAACTGATATTTCCCTGTATACGAAACTGTAGCGTTTCAGCATTTTTGGTAAGCATAAAAATCATCGGATTCAGTCGATCCGCAACCTCCATACGGGTCATATAAGTATGATTTTCACCTGTTTCGGGAATTTCTTTTGTCACCCGTTGGGGTTCTGTATAAATGGGAGTCACCTGCAATTTCTCAGTATTGCTTTTACATCCCAATAATGCCAAAAGTGAAGTTAAAATCACGAAATGTTTCACCCTCTTGTCTTTAATAAATCTTCGAATTAAAGATAACGAAAGATGTTGAATCAAAATATCCCTGATAATAGTGGTTTTTTTGGCTTCAATTCGTCTGACCCTTTAATAGGTATAGGATTCATTAATGAAAGTAATATAAAAATAGAATGCAGCTAAACCTATGGCAATAATTCCAGAAATCAAAAACAAAAGAAAATAATAAAGCGGCTTCTTATTTTTCTTCCGGATAGAATTAATGATAAAAATAATGAGTGTACATAAAAACCCCGCTCCGAAAAAGAGGGTCAAAACAGTAATGAGTAATAGCCTTTCCAAATGTAAATCTACGGATGACAGCATATTTTAAATATTTAAGTTAAAATGTAATGGTTGGAAATTCGGAGCTGGAAGAAATAAGTCATGATGAACATAAGCAATAACAGTTGATCTTTAAAGGTAATTTAATCATATATTGTTAATGAATAAATTATAACCCAAAGAAACTTCCACCTTTTCTCTTCCAGCTTCCAGCAATATTTATCATTCTTTATATTCTTTTCCTGAATAAATATCAATATAATAATACATCGTTTGTCCTGAACGATCTTTAACACTCACTAAACCATCTGAATTAATAGATTTATACGCTTTTGATCCTATATTTTTTTTACTCTTATTGTCAAAAAGCATATACAAACCATCTTGCTCTTTTTGAAGCGCATAGATCTGTTTTTCGGTATCCAAAACTGAGATATCATGGTATTCAGGCCTGATCTCCCAGCTTTTTTCACCGCTATTCCACAAGCCCACGGTTCTCAATTGTTTTTCATTTTCAACACGGATCAGGTATGAATCATTCATGCCTGTATAGTAATTTATTTTTCCGAATTTCCAGTTTTTGTCAATGTATTGATCTGGTAAAATCATTTTTCTATCGGGCCACACCAGATTCCCGACCTGATCCAACACTTTAAAATCATAATTATCGATGGAATCTGCAACATTTCCTTCAGTATCAATATAAAGCCAATCATAAGCCCAAACATCATGGTCGTAATTAAAAATACCCAGTAAAAAATACGGTGAATTGGTGATGGAATACACTAAAGAAGCCTTTTTAATAAAATCAATCTGTGAAGCTGTTGCCTTTTTAATTTCTTTAGGGAATACCTTTTCATATTGTGGAAAGGGGTAAACATCGTTGGTTTTACGATCTACCAAAAGCTTAGGAACTTCCGGTTCGTAACGTTCTTTATTAACTTCTTTCAGCGTGATGGTTTCCTTCCCAAATAGGATTGAAAGTGCTTCTGTACCCTTTAGGCCGTCATGAATTGCTTTTTTTTGATTCAATCCATATATTGCAAAAGTTTCACTTGATCCTTTGATAAATCGTTTATTTTCTAACATCTCAGCAATATTATTTTCGATTTTATTGAGACGTTTTTTCTTGATTTCATAAAGAGTTCCATTCCAAAACACGTGATTTTCATCTACAGACATAAAATTGAGGTAATAATTATCTTCTAAATATGGAACATCTTCATGAAGCAAAACCTGTTGGCTTTCTAAAACACCAACCTTTATTTTATGGTAAGTCTGTTCTTTTTTGATGCCACTTCCCATAATATTCCAATCCCATTTCCATATAGGCATTTTCTTTTGGTATTCAATATCTTTCTTATACAATGTAAGTCCATTAATGACATTTAAATTGATTTCCTCAGTAGAAAAATCTAATACAATGTTTCCTCTTTCATCCACAACGGCGTATTCATTTTTTTCGTTGACAACAACAGCAAAACCTGTAGAAGTAAAAGGGGTTGCACTTTGGTATTTTTGATTATTGACAGGTTTCAAACTTATTCTATCTACGTAAACAAAGTTTCTATGTCCGATTAAAAATGGAACACTATTGGTGGTCTTCATTTTTGAAGAAGTTAAGGTAGAATTATCTTTGGGTTCCTGTGTGCAAGCCGTAACCGATGCTAAGACAAAAAGGATACTGCATACTATTGTTTTCATCTTCTGAAGTTTATTCATCAATATTAGAGAGAAGTGAAGAATACTACAATCCCGATTATCGGCTATATTTTAGAAGATACTCGTCGGAATCTCATCTACTAAGGCTGAGAATCAACAAAGGTCTTTTAAAATTCTTCAAGTCATAATTAAAATAATATTTAACTGTTATTTGTTTTATTCCCATTAACAAAAGATTTAAAGCATATTTATATATCTTTAATTAGTGATTTAATGTAAATAATTATTATATTTGCCGCGTTAAAAAATAACCTATGAAAACAAAATTAATGACTTTTTTAAGTCTTTCGATGCTATTGACCTCTTGTGCTCAGGATGAGACCCGCGATGAGATAATGCCAACTGCAAAACAAGTTGCTGTTAATGAAAATAATACCTCACGTATTGGTCTTACCAGTGTTAAATTCATCAAAGAATCCGGCCCTTTTCATCCGCAAGCACTAAACACAGAGGAGTCTCTTACGTTAGAGCACAATGGTAGTGTATATCGATTAATTATGCAGATGGATAACAATCTGGTTCTTTATAGAGAAAGACAAGGACATAGAACTGTACTATGGCATTCCAATACCCACAGGACTGATGTTGTAGGTCCAAGGCTTGTTGCACAAACCGATGGAAATCTGGTAATTTATGCTAGTAATAGTATTCCAGTTAATAGTATTCCAATCTGGAGTGCTGATACTACCGTTAACTATCATGTGGACAGTCCACACATTAAAATTCAGCTCTATTCAAGAACAGGAACTTTCATTCCTTCTGGATTCAGAATTAAAGTTATTCTTGGTGGAAATAATGAAGAAAGAAAGGATATAATTGTGGAAGATTTCTATTAATTATATAAAATACAGAGATATAAATGTTTCCCGTTTCTTATACAGAAGCGGGAAATTTATTTCTTATTTACTCTATCCCTGCAGCACAAGAAGAAATTGTCCATAAAGATTTATTGGAGTTTTTTTATCATAATTAAATTTTCCTACAATATTGGAAATCCACCATTGAATCCATATGTTTTTTTTACAAATAAACACTAAAAAGTGTTTTAAACAAAATCCACAAACCTCCATTAATACAACATTTTTTTAAAATAAAAATTCTTAAAACAGTGAATTATAATAAAGTTTCATTACATTCGCCGCGTCAAAAAATAACCTATGAAAACAAAATTAATGACTTTTTAAGTCTTTCGATGCTTCTAACATCTTGTGCTCAGGATGAAACACGTGATAATGTAATATCAAGTGAAAAAACAGTTTCTGTAAATGAAAATAAAACCTCTCGTATTGGTCTTACCACTGTTGAATTTATAAAGGAAGTATATAATCCTTCGGTATTAAATGCAGAGGAAGCAACCCTTAGAGCATGGCGACAGAAAATACCAACTTATTATGCAGCCTGATAATAACCTTGTTCTATATATGACGAGGGATGGCTACACTTCTGTATTATGGAGCTCTAACTCCTATACCACAATGGGCAGCATGTCGAAACTGATTGCACAAAACGATGGAAATATGGTTATTTATAGAAATGGAATTCCTACTTGGAATACCAATAAAACGGTTAACTTTCATGTGAATGATCCACACATGAAGCTTCAGCTTTTCTCAAGAAAAGGAACACTTATTACTCCAGGATATAGAATGAAATTTGTGCTGGGAGGAAATAACCAGAATCTTAATGATGTCTTCCAAGTAGACTTCGACTAGATAAGTTTACATATAACAAAAGAACTACAGGTATTTTTTATCTGTAGTTTTTTTATATTTTCGTTATTTTGCAGTCGTGATCCTAAAAAGCTTAGGAAACGATTCGTATAAATACATATCAACCATGAGATTGGGATATTTATCCTTTTTTTTCATAGCAACCATTATTTTTTCTCTTGGATGCTTTTATTACTTCCCTTTTTTTTCAGATGACAGTTTGATTTCATTACGGTATGCTCAACGCTTTATTGAAGGCAAAGGATTAACCTGGAATGATGGTCAACCCGTTGAAGGATACTCTAATCTGCTTTGGATTTTAGGTGTGTCTGCATTGGGAAAACTGGGAATGGATCTTATTCTCGCAGCTAGAGTTTTAGGCATTGTATGCTCATTGGGAACCATAGGAAGTATTCTTTATTATTTTAGAAATAAGAATATCCCAAAAGAATATGTTTTTCTCGGATTGGCACTGTTAGTAACTACTCCATGCTTTGCTGTCTGGGCCATTGGTGGTTTGGAACAGCCTTTATATGTGCTACTCCTGACCTTAATCTTAATTGAGGTTTCAAAGATCATTAATGATAAGAATTTTGCAACAATTTATCTTTTATCGTTTTGGTTAGGCCTGTTAGCACTTACCAGACCAGACGGATTTTTATTTACTATACTTACCGCAGGATTTCTATTGGTAAGCTGTAGAAAAAACAAAAAACAGTTCATTACCATAGGAATAGCTGTGGCTGTTATTCCATCTTTATTTTTATTGGGGCAACTTGCGTTTCGTTATAGTTTTTACGGAGAATTGGTTCCTAATACCGCTTTGGTTAAGGTAAAAGTAACTATCCATCATATTTTACGCGGAGGTTTTTATAATTTTAAAGCTTTCTTCAGTATGCTACTGTTATCTGCATTAGGCTTAATATCTCTTTATTATCTTTTAAGAAAAAAGCTTCTTTTCGGATATTATTTATTATTGTTAACGGCTTCCTGGGTGGGCTATGTGACTTTAGTTGGCGGAGATATATTTCCTGCATTCAGACATTATTATGTTGTACTGATTCTCTTTGTTTTCTCTATTATTTTTGGATTACCTTATTTCGAAAAGCTCCATTTGACCTCAAAAAAAGTAAGCTTAAGTTTTGTTTTCCTTTTAGTAATAAATGCCTTTATTCAATTCTGGATTCCCGATAACCAACGTGCAATGGATGAAAGATGGGAATTCAGGGGAATGAAACTGGGGGAAACTTTAAAGAAAACATTTCCCAACACAACATTGGTTGCCGTAACTGCAGCAGGTTGCATTCCTTACTCGTCTGAATTACCTATCGTTGATATGTTGGGGTTAAATGATTATTATATCCCAAGGCATCCGCCTAAAAATTTCGGAAACGGATCTTTAGCCCATGAATTGGGTGATGCCAATTATGTGATGAACAGAAATCCTGACCTTATTATTTTCCATATTGGAGGTGAACTCAACTTTAATATTGGCGATCAGCTGAAGGCTAATAAGGTTTTTAATAATAATTATATTAAGGTAAAAACAAAAGAAAAGGATCAGGAATATCAACTATTCTTTAATAAGTACGGGAAGAATACAGGTATTAAGAGCAATGGTAACCAATTAATTATTCCCGGATATCTGTTCCAGACTTCATCAGATAACCTCAGTGTATTTTCCGGAAATAAACTGGTAAAAGCAATGGATAAGGGGAAGTCCTATACTCTATCTATTGATGATGTTCCCTCCGGAAATTGGAAAATAGCAGGATCAGAAGAGAAAAATGTAGATTTTAATGCCAAGATTTCCATGAAAAATGGACAATTAACAATTGAAATTACTCCGCAAAACCATATGTTTTTAGAAAGTATTGTTCTGAAAAGGGAATATTGAGATTTTTTTCGTACTTTTGCAAACTATTATTCCTAATGTCTTTAGGAAACCATAAACAGATATTGATAACAAAAACAATAAAAAAGCAAAACAATGCCAAAATTAAAAACGAAATCAGGTGCTAAGAAACGTTTTGCTCTTACCGGATCTGGTAAGATCAAAAGAAAAAACGCTTACAAAAGCCACATCTTAACTAAGAAAGAAACTAAGCAGAAGAGAAATCTTACTACTACTTCTTACGTAGCTAAAGTGGACGAAAAAAGTGTTCAACGTCAATTAGCAATTAAGTAGTTTTTATAAATCTATATTCGGTTTATAAGAATTCAAAACAAATTCAAAATTTTAACCCTGAAACGGTGCAAATAAGAGTAACATCAGTTGCCGCCCTTTTCAAAAAAACAATTTAAATTATGCCAAGATCAGTAAATGCGGTAGCTTCAAGAGCTCGCAGAAAGAAAATTTTTAAGCAAGCTAAAGGTTTTTTCGGTAGAAGAAAGAACGTTTGGACTGTAGCTAAAAACGCGGTAGAAAAAGCAATGCAATATGCTTACCGTGGTAGAAAAGAGAAGAAAAGAAACTTCAGAGCACTTTGGATCACTCGTATCAACGCGGGAACTAGAGAGCACGGAATGTCTTACTCTCAATTTATGGGAGCTCTTAAAAAGAACAACATTGAGCTTAACAGAAAAGTTTTAGCAGATTTAGCAATGAATCACCCTGAAGCTTTCAAAGCTGTTGTAGATCAAGTAAAATAATGTAGAACACTATTTTTGTTATCAATATAGTCCCGGGTTTTTGCCCGGGATTTTTTTATGTAAACATATCACCTTTTTACATTCACTTAAAAGGTTAGCATCTGATATTCACCCCTTTTATCCTCGATGTAAAAAAATAAGGCCGAAATGATATTTGAATGAAAATAAAATTAATGTTAAGAGTAAACGATATTACAAGATATATCATTATGAAAAAAATAATTAAATACAAACAAACAACATTGATTAACAAAATAAAATCGCGATTAATTCTTATATTAGCAATCGAAAAATAATCCAATTGAATAAATGAAAAAAATTGCTGTTTTTTTATTCACCTCTATAGCATTGCAGAACATTGCAGCCCAGAATTTCATCCAAGCTTATAAAACCAGAGCAGATATGGTTTCGCAAACCAATATTACTACCAATCTTACTGATTTTGAAAATCTGGGAGTGAAAACCACTGGATCAACGGCCAATACCAATGCTCTTAACTGGATAAAAAATAAGTATATCTCTTATGGCTATGCCGCAAGTCAGATTGAGGAAGATCCGTTCAGTTTTGGAAATACAAATTCTAAAAACCTGGTGATTACCAAAACCGGAACAGTATATCCTGATAAATATGTAATTATTTGTGGGCACTATGATACAATTTATGGACCCGGAGTAAGTGATAATGGCAGTGGTACTTCTATTCTTTTAGAGGCAGCCAGAATATTAAAAGATGTTCCTACTGAATACTCTATTAAGTTTATTCACTTTTCCGGAGAAGAACAAGGATTGAAAGGAAGTTACCATTATGCGGATTACATTGCTTACCAAGGAAATACACGTAAATTAGACATTAAGTTAGTCCTTAATATAGATCAGGTTGGTGGTCAATTGGGAAATAACAACAATACGATTGTATGTGAAAAAGACATCAGTGGAATGTCTGGGAATAATGCTGCATCAGCTACTGCCACGCAGGAATTAGCAGTATGTACCGGACTTTATTCCCCACTTCAGACTTTTACTTCTAATGCATATAGTTCGGATTATATCCCTTTTGAGGCTAAAGGTTACACCATTACCGGTTTTTATGAATATATCAGAAGTGAAAATGAACACAGTACAGCTGACACGTTTGCCAATATAGATCCTGTTTATGTCTTCAATGTAGGTAAAGCAGCTGTGGGGGCATTACAACATTTTGCTGTAGCTATTACGGCTAATAATATTCTGGGAACGCAGGACACCAGAGTTCAAAATTCATCTGAGAATGTAAACATTTACCCTAATCCAGCCAAAAACCTTTTAACGATAGAGTTTCCGC
Organism: Chryseobacterium sp. G0162; assembly: GCF_003815715.1. Classification (NCBI taxonomy): domain Bacteria; kingdom Pseudomonadati; phylum Bacteroidota; class Flavobacteriia; order Flavobacteriales; family Weeksellaceae; genus Chryseobacterium; species Chryseobacterium sp. G0162. The sequence goes on from NZ_CP033922.1 coordinate 5,074,682, forward strand.
AAAAGACTAATCAGTTCAATATTGAGATTTCCGATATGACCGGAAATATAGTGCTTCGTGCGGAGAATAAAAACAAAATAGATACTACCCCATTAAGCAATGGAGTTTACATGATCTCTATAAAAACAGATAGAAATCATATCGTTAAAAAAATAATCATTGACAAATAACCCATATATAATGATAATGAACTGACTTCAGTTCTTATGAAATATATTATTAGTCCTATACATCATACAATGAAAAAAATCACCTCCTTTCTGTTGATTGCTATAGCCTCCCATACGACGAGTGCGCAAAGTTTTATTCAGGCCTATCAAAACAGAGCGGATGCTGTTTCTCAAACGGATATTATCACCAATCTGCAGGAATTTGCCAGTTGGGGAGTTAAAAAAACAGGGACTCAGGCCAACGTAAATGCACTGACTTGGCTTAAAAACAAATATCTTTCTTATGGCTATACAGCCAGTCAAATGACTGAGGATACATTTCCTTATTCTAATACTACTTCAAAAAATTTAATCATAACCAAAACAGGAACAGTCTATCCTAATAAATATGTTATTATTTGTGGACATTTTGATACTATTACGGGTCCGGGGGTGAATGATAATGGAAGCGGAACTTCTATTATTTTAGAAGCGGCAAGAATTTTAAGAACAATTCCTACAGAATATTCTATTAAATTTATTCATTTCTCAGGTGAAGAACAAGGGCTTTTAGGCAGCTATCATTATGTGGATAATGTTGTTTATCAAGGAAACAATCGTGTTCTGGATGTTAAAATGGTTTTCAATCTGGATCAGGTTGGTGGTGTGATGGGAAATATCAATAATACAGTGTACTGTGATGAAGATCAAGGCGGACTTCCCGGTAATAATGCTGCTTCTGCTGCTATAACTCAGGAGCTAAGGAATTGCACTTCTTTGTACTCAACACTTCAGACAGCTGTTGACCCCGCAGAAGATACGGATTATATACCTTTTGAAGAAAGAGGCGAAATTATTACAGGTTTTTTTGAGAGAATCAGAAGTTCTTTTCCACATACAGTTAATGACACTTTCGCCAATACTGACCCAGAATACATTTATAAAATCGGAAAAGCATCTGTGGGAGCATTACAACACTTTGCAGTCGCTTCTACACAAACTTTAGGAACCCAGGAACCTGTTTCAAAAAATACTCTAGAATCCATCAAGATTTACCCTAATCCTGCAAAGGATTTTATCAACATTGAATTTCCTGATTCTAAGACAAAGAATTTTAGTTTTGAAATCACTGATTTTGAAGGGCATTCCTTACTTAAAACAGTTAATGAGAAAAAAGTGAATATCTCAAGCCTTGAAAATGGAGCTTATGTTGGAATTGTAAAGAGAGGTGATCAGACTGTAGTAAGAAAGTTGATTATAGCTAAATAAAGCATTTCCTCAAAAAAATATTTAAATAGTAAACCCCTTTGAATTATTTCAGAAGGGGTTTTGGTTGATATAGTGGTAATATAGCCCTCTTCCCCTATTTTAAGATGAAATTTTATGGTATTCATAATATTATAAACACTTTGTTGTGATTTATTTACTACATTCGCAATACCAATTAAAAATTAATTATATGAAAAGAATTACCACTCTTTTATGCACTTCATTGATTTTGCAGAGCATTAGTGCTCAAACTTTTATCCAGGCTTATAAAGACAGGGCTGATATGGTAACCCAAACTAACATTACAACGAATCTTCAGGATTTCGGTAATTTTGGAATTAAAAAGACCGGAACCCAAGCTAATACGAATGCTTTAAACTGGATTAAAAACAAATATCTTTCTTATGGATATACTGCCAGCCAAATTACGGAAAGCCCCTTCACCTATGGTTCAGCAATCTCAAAAAACCTGATTATTACGAAAACCGGAACCCTTTATCCTAACAAGTATGTAATTATTTGCGGGCATTTTGATACCATTAACGGACCTGGGGTTAATGATAATGGCAGTGGTACTTCTATCATTCTTGAAGCTGCGAGAATATTACAAAATGTACCAACAGAGTATTCTATTAAGTTTATTCACTTTTCCGGAGAAGAACAAGGGTTAATTGGGAGCTCACATTATGTTAATAATGTAGTCTATCAAAATGGGGTCCGTAAACTGGATATTAAACTGGTTTTTAATCTTGACCAGGTAGGTGGTGTAAAAGGAAATAATAATAACACGGTGTACTGTGATGAAGATCAGGGAGGTCTTTCGAGCAATAATTCGGCTTCAGCTGCAGTAACGCAACAACTCAGAAACTGCACGGCTTTGTATTCTCCGCTTCAAACCGCTGTAGACCCGGCAGCTGATACTGATTATATTCCCTTTGAGCAGAAAGGTGAAATCATCACCGGCTTTTTTGAAAGAATAAGAAGCAGTTTCCCCCATAGCTCCAAGGATACTTTTGCGAATGTAGATCCTGTATATGTCTATAATATCGGGAAGGCCACTGTGGGAGCTTTACAACATTTTGCGACTGCTTCTACCACTTTAACCATGAATAAGACAGCATCACAAAACGGATTGGAAAATGTGAGGTTCTACCCTAACCCGGCTAATAATATCTTAAATATTGAATTACCAAATAAACCAGCAAATTTCAGTTTTGAAATCACCAATGTATCAGGAAGAACACTATTGAAAGTCAATAATGAAACAAAAATTAACGTTTCTACCCTGGAAAGAGGAGTTTATATAGGAATTTTAAAAGTGGGAGATCAGACGGTTGTTAAGAATATTTTGATTGAAAGATAAAACTATGTTTATAAAATGATAATAGACTAGAAAACAATAAACCACTACAAACGTAGTGGTTTTAAAATTTATCTGCGCAAAAATCTTTGACTTTGAGCAGTAGGCAGACAGCATGTCTTGCTCTCGTTGATGCTTTTCTTAAACAAACTAAGAATTTTATAAAATAACAAAGCTTATGTCTACCAATCTTGCCTTAGTGCTATCCCAAAGGAGAAGCAAAATATTAGAAAGACAAACAATAAACCATTTAAAATAAAGTTTAGCAACTTATTATTGTATTTATAAATCATATAAAAGTTAATTGCCAATAGAGCTATCACCAAAGGGGTAAATTCTAAAAAATAATCATATTGAGAATATAATAAAAGTACGGTATAAATTACTGAAATAATTAAAATTATTTTTGTGATTGTTTTCATCATTTTCTTTCTAAAATCTACAGCTTCAAGACCTTCTAATTCTCTTGCATCAACAACCCTATTTTCAGAAAAGTTATAATGGGATTGATAAGCATATTTTTCAGAAAGAAGATCTATATTAAAGAAACGACCTACATCCGGCATATAATTTCTCCAATTAAATGAGTAAAAACCTGTCTCTTGTAACTCTTGTCCTTGATACTTATAATTATTATACGTATTCCCACCAAAATTACAAATTTATTTTACCACTTTTCTTTCCCCATTTTTGGTACATTTGAAATTCATATACTTGTTCTAAACTGTAATTTGAAGTTTCAGAAATTGCTTTTTTTGTTTTAAGATTTAAAACTGAAAAACCGTCTTTAAATATCTCATTACCGTTTGCGAATTTTTTTTCTATTACAGACATACAAGGCAATCCAAGTGAATCATGAGGTGGTATAGAAATTGGGTTTAGAGCTTCAAAATTAATTTCAAAAGTATCTTTTTCGTAAATATGCTTATAATTTTTTTGAATATCTCTCAAAGAAACTTTGATTGTATCATCTGTAGAGTTTCCAAAAATTAAAAACGTTTCAACATTTTTGATTTTGGTGCTATCATTAATAGGATCATCACATATTAAATTTTGAAAAGAACTAATAGGATTGCTATATAGTTTCTGATGTTTTTCACATGAAATCAAAACAAAAATCAAAATTAATATAAAATAAGTACTAATTTTTAGGTCCATATGTTTTATAATTATATTGTGCCCCTGCTGGTGCGAGCGTCCCGCTCGTATCATCATAAATATACTATTTTTAATAACAAGAAGCCACCGAAAACGGGAGCTTCTTGAAATGTTTTTTGTTGGTCACGAGCCAGAGGCTCGCGCCAGCCTTTAGATTTGCATAATTATAAATTACTTAGTTTTATAAAAAACAACCAGACCAACAAAGTGCACCTTCGCGCCAGCAAAGTTAATGACTTATCCCCCGATTAGGACTCTGTTGGTTTTTACTGAAAAGCATCAGATTAGTAATTAAGGTTTTGAGACCTATTATCAAGGTTTTGATATGATTTCAGTATCGGTTGTTCTAAAATGTATTGCTATGAACAAATTTAAAAATTTTGTGGGAATTGATATTTCCAAAGAGTATTTTGATGCTGTTCTGCTATCCCCAAATAGAACAAGCATTCACAATCAGTTTCGCAATGATTTGCAAGGAGTAAAAGCTTTTCAGAAATGGCTTAAATCTGAAAAAGTAAATTTTGAAGAAACTCTAATCTGTATGGAGCATACAGGGATGTATGGAAAAATCTTATCTAAAACCCTCATCGCTTCTGGTTTTAGTATTTGGATAGAAATGTCCTTCAGAATTATACGAAGTATGGGTATACAGCGAGGTAAAAATGACAAGATAGATGCCGAAAGAATTGCCAGATATGCACAAAAGAATCAAGAAGATGCCAGGCTTTATAAAGCTCCAAAAAAAGTATTAGAAAAAATAAGAGCCTTGCTTGCCTTACGGGAAAAGCTCGTTGTTTTTAGGGCTTCGCTTTTAAAAAACGTGAAGGAAATGAAATCTTTTGATGCAGATATTTCAAAAATGAATGAAAGACATCAAAAAGCAACTATAAAAGGCTTAGATAATGATATTAAAAAAATAGAAAAGCAGCTGGATATCCTGGTATCTGAAGATGAAAATGTTGAAAAAATTTATACTCAAGCCAGCTCCGTTCCAGGTGTAGGAAAATTTACCGCTTTGCTGCTGATCTGCTTTACCAATGAGTTTACTTTGTTTGAAACTCCCAGGCAATTAGCCTGCTATTGTGGCGTTGTTCCCTTTGAATATACTTCCGGAAAAAGTGTAAGAGCAAAGCCAAAGGTTCATCACATGGCCAATAAACAGCTCAAAAAACAATTTCACATGTGTGCTTTATCCAGCATTGTACATCATTCAGAAATGAAAGAATATTATCAAAGAAAAGTAGAAGAAGGTAAAAATAAAATGCTGGTTATTAATAATATAAAAAATAAAATCATTCACAGAATCTGTGTCTGTGTGAAGGAGAACAGGTTATATATCACAAAGAATATAGCTTAATTGTATTAAATTTACATTGTCAAAGCTAAGCGCAACAGGCTCTGATGGGGACAATCTGCGAGGAATAAACTTTGATACCAACGAATAATAACAAAAGGAAGGTAAAATATTCCTTCCTTTTAATTTTATTATTCAGAGGTTTTGTATGCCTAAGAAACCCCTAAAAAAATACAATTTTTTTCTTGTGTAAGTCATAGTAATCGAGGGGGCAGGACGAAATGAACAAACTGATGGGTGTTGATAGTGCTGTATTGGTGAAATTTACTCTGTTGGTTAAGTGATCTTTATATTGGAAAATATAAAAAAATCAAAATTCTTATTAAAGACAAAAACCATTGCAAAAATAGCAGTGGCATCTTTTATTTGTTCAAAGTAAAAAGACTTTGAACAACAGCGATTTTTATATATTTGATATTACTCATTCCATAAAATGCCAATCTTGTCTTAGTATTGCTCCAAAAGAGAAACAAATTATTAGAAAAATAATTAATAAACTATTTAAAATATAATTCAGTAATATACTATCGTATGTGTAAATCAAATAAAAATTAATTGCCAGTAAAAATATTACTAAAGGAACTAACTCTAAAAAATCGAAATCAAGGTATAAAAATATTACAGTAAAAACTGACGAAATAATCAAAATTATTTGTGGTAATTTTTTCATTATTGATTGGGTATTAATTCTCTTTTTACTACTTCCGTAACTTTCTTACTTAAATCATTATCTATGCTTCTATGATCTGATTTAGGAGCTAGAACATTGATTACTTTAGTTGTTTTTATTATCTTCTGAAGTTGTCACTTTCTCACCACCATACAAGTTTTTTGTTTGACGATAATTAACCCTGCTGGTGCGAGCGTCCCGCTCGTATCATCATAAATATACTATTTTTAATAACAAGAAGCCACCGAAAACGGGAGCTTCTTGAAATGTTTTTTGTTGGTCACGAGCCAGAGGCTCGCGCCAGCGAGGGGGGAACGATAGACAACATGTCTTCGCTCTCCTAGATGCTTTTCTTAAACAAACTAAATTGCAATCTATTATGTAATATAAAAGCCACTCGTTTGAGTGGCTTTGGTATTTTAATTAATTTCTAATCTATTAATTTCTTGAACTTCCATAAGCTTATTGCTATATTGTGTTCCAATAACTATATCCAATATGTCATGTGGCAGCTCTTTTAATTTCAATGGAGTTTTTGGGCTAGCAACTAAATGATAGTGAGGGTCTAGAAAATTATTCAGGTTAGTTTTATCAAAAGAATATAAGCCCTTTTTTGTCATAGATACAAAATCTTGTAAATATCTTTCATTAGCACCACTTCCAAATATTTTAACTAATAAGGAATCTAATTCAGAATTAATTACCACATCTGATATTTCGGGTAAATCTCTAAAATAAGATATTAATTTTTCATTATTTTCTGATGATTGAGCCACTGTTTCAGGTAATTTACCTGCTCCAGATGCTACAAAACCTATATGATTTCCATCTGTAAAAAACCAATCAATGTCTAAAGTTTGCTGTTCTATTTCTGTATACATAATCATTTTTATTTTCCAAAAGTTGTTTTACAATTATCACACCTTGGAACAACTTTTCCTGTTCTTGGTCTTATTGCGTCAGTAAAATTAATTTGTGATGGAATAGCTGAAGGATTGTTCAATAATAAATTATTTCCGGCATTAAACATCCAACTGGATTCTACACCTTGATACATTCCAGAATAATAAGTTTTAGCAAGATTCCACAAATTACCACAACATCCCTGAGCCTCTCTACCATCAGGATCAATAAACATGATAGGATTATCGTAGGCATATGTATAAGGATTCCAACGACGAGAAGTTTCCGCCAGCGGATCCCCATCTACCTAAGTCCGCCATATAGAATCTTGCCCCATAATCATATATACCCGTCTCCTGAAGTTCCTTTCCGTTGTACTTGTCGTGATAAATAGCCACAAAATTGGTGGCTATATTATTTTGTGATTATAGAGCTTATTTTTTTCCCAATGTTAGTTTTATCATGTATTCTTTCAAATTATCATTTACAAAATATTTTTTTCCATTTAATTCTATAACGCCAATACCTGAACAAAAATCTAACTTTTTAGTGCCATCATAAACAAATCCATATAATCGTGCATCTACATCTAGATTATTTTTTACTGGTTCTAACTTAGAAAAAATATTTATTAATTTATTATTTTCATCGTTAGACAAAGTAAGTTGTTTTTTATTGGGATGTAATCTTAAACTATCACAATTTATTGACCTTACCGGACTAAGTCGCATATCAATATAATATATTTGCCCCTCCTGCTTTTGACAGCTAAGAACTAAAAACAAAAAAATTGTGAGAAATAATTTAAATATAACTTTCATTACTATTTTTTCTTTTTAACGGTTATTATCACCTCTTGTATTTCAGTTGGTTTCGGTTTTGTTGTATTTACCCCTGCTGTATCATATAACTCTCTTCTACGATCTTTCCTAGTGACTTCTTTTCCTTTTATTAACCCTAGTTTTTTTAGCCGTGGTTTGTTCACTTCCTTGTATAACTCTCATTTCTTCGGCATTATCATAATTATCTCCCGTAGGTTTTAAAACATTCATTATATGCTTTTCTGGATCCTTAAAGTAATTATTTGCATGATCAAATTCGTGGTCTAAAATAGCTGTTGCTGCTGTTAGTTCTTTGCCATTTGTAGTTCTTAAACCTTTAGTGGGTTTCCATCTAATTTTATCTTTATTGTCGAAATTAGGTCCATCCTTTGTCATTATAACCATTATCTGTTACATATACTTTTTCCTCTCTTGAATCTAAAGCCTTAAGGTTACCTCCTGCCCCAGATTCAATTAACGCCTTTGCTGCTCTATGAAAGAAGACCAAATACTTGTTTTTTCCAGTGTAACCTGCACCATATTTATAATCATATGTATGCATTTTTCCATCTGAAGCCAGATACCAAATTATAACATCATTTCCATCTGGGTCTAAATATTTAATCGGATTATTGTAAGCATACGTGTAAGGTGACCAACGTCTGGAAGTTTCCGCCAATGGATCCACAACACCCCATCTTCCTAAATCCGGCATATACATCCTCGCACCATAATCATACATCCCGCTCTCCTGCAACTCCTTGCCATTGTACTTATACTGATAAACTTATGTATTATAGCTTACCAACCGTCATTATATTCTTCTTTAATCTTAGTACATTTTTTAAAAACTATTCTTTTCTGTGGATTATTATATGGAGCAGGTGGTAAAATTTTAAACTTTTCGTTCCTAGTCCTATTTTCAATATTTATCATACAGTTATTCTCAACATTTTTAAAAAAGAAATAAAGTGTATAATTATCATAGACAGAAAATCCTTTCAAGTTCCCAATATCCTTAGGGGTGTCACTAGCCAAGAGAATATCCATACCATTCTCATTTTGATCTTTTAAATAGACAAGAATTGATTTTTGATATTTTTTATCATGTCCATTCTTTTCTAGCTTTCTTATAAAATCATTTAATTCCCTTTCTAAAGGTTCTTTAATTGTAATAAAATTTAGTTTTACTCCAGAGTTTGTTTGAGATATTCCATTCTTACCTGTTAGCATTTCTTTTTTTTGCGATGATGAATCGCATGCCAGATAAATAAATGAAAGAAAAATTAAAATATAGGATTTCATAATTTTTTGATTTTTTTCATTACTTGATCATTATATTGAACAGTTGATTTTACTTGTGTACCATAAATATTAAAATATTGAGGTAATCCTGCACCATTACTTTCTTTCAAATATTTATAGTATTGTCTATCTCCCGTATAGTCATTCGGAGTTCCATCTGAGTTGTAACCTGACGGTTTAAATTCTTTTAAATCTGTTGCATTGGGATGAGAATGCCAGTTATCCAATATTTTTAGATCTTTTCCTTTTCCATAGAATGAATAATTAAACCATGCTTGAGCAGTATCTACATTGGATTCGTGATTTGTGGATATTATAGAAGCTTTTCCTTCCTTAAATTGATATTCATTCAACCCAAACTCTACATTAGTATTTCTAGCCATAAATTTAAATATCGTTTGAGCGTCTTTTTTGTTTGATTCAATCAAGAATGTTGCTGTTCCACCATACATCTTATTTTTTCCTTCAACTTTTTTATCAATAAGATCCTTATTAACAACTAAAGCTTCAGATGAATCAGAATTGTAAATTGTGTGAGTCCCTTTTGTTTCATCACTATTTGTTTTTCTAATCAAGTTAAGAGATCCATCTTTATTTAATCTAAAATCATCTTTGGGTGCCATACCATCTGGGTCTATGAATCTCATCGGATTATTGAATGCGTAATTATAAGGACTATATCTTGTCATCTTTTCAGCCAACGGGTCTATAACTCCCCAACGTCCGATGTCTGCCATGTAGAATCTTGCTCCATAGTCATACATACCTGTTTCCTGCAATTCCTTTCCGTTGTACTTATAGTTGTAATGTTATTTAGGTGGAGGTGGCGGGTTAGGAATTTTAGAATCTAGCAAATCTCGTGAAAACTTATGATAAGGAATTTCTTTAAGTCTTTTATCTTCTTTTAGTAAAATCAAGTCCTCAATAATTTCCTGTTGCCTTTTTGATAATTCGTGTGAATAAAATCTAAATTTGAGATTCTTCCCATTTAAATAATAATTTATCTGTCGTGGTTGGGCATCAGGAGTACTTTTAAATTGAATTGAATCATAAAAAGAGTTTAATATTCTTTTTTTGTAAAAAGCAAAATCAATCTTTTGAGTTGATTTAAAATATTTATATTTTACTCCATTGTCAACTGATATTAAATCTTCCTTACATATATACAAAGAGTCTTTGTCATTTATGAGGATTCCAATCCTTGGTTCATTAGGATTCATACTAAATCCCAATGATACTTCAATATACTCTTGCTTTTCTTTATGACATGAAAGCAAGAGTATACTAATCATTATAATACTAATTAATTTCATACAACTATTGATCTTTATGTTTGAGGCTTCCATTTTTATCTACTTTTATCATAGACCCATTAAAATTCCACATTTCAGTTTTTATCTGAGAATTACCTAACTTTAATTTTAGAGCTTCGTTTGCTTGCTTAAGAATTTGAAACCCTTCCTTAGTGTATGTATTTACTTTATTGTTTGTAGGATCTTTTAAATACTCATTCTGGATATAATAATGTTGCCCATGCTGAGATTCCCAAGTGTCATATTTTCTATATTCTTTTGGAATGCTACTTGAATTAACATAACCATCATCTTGAAGATCATTAGCTTCCAAATCAGCGTGAACAAAAGATTCGTGAACTATCTGTCTTAAGGTATTAAAAAACTGACTTCCAGAATCGCCATATGCTTTATTTGAAATCAAAATCGAGACATTCTTCTCATCTCCCTTAATTTTGCCTGTTGTAGACCCTCCTACGGATGAGTCTGTTTTGACTCCATATGATAGATCTATCCCTTTATTATGATACTCTCCATTCACCTTGGCTTCAAAAATAGTCTTTCCTCCATATTCAACTTTTTGTCCTTTCTCCATATATTTAGATAAAAAAGCTTGTCCTTCTTTTGTTTTAGCAAAAAACACAAAAGCTTTATATTGCTCTTCATTTCCTTTCTTCATTATATTACTCAAATCTAATTGCATCCCATCGGGATCAATATAAAGAATAGGATTATTTGCGGTATAATTAAATGGCGATATATTAAAATATTTCTCCGCCAACGGATCTATTACGCCCCACCTTCCAAGATCCGGCATATAGAATCTTGCGCCATAATCATACATCCCCGTCTCTTGAAGCTCCTTGCCATTGTACTTGTAATTAAAGCTGCCTATAGGCAGCTTTTGTATTACCAACATTCATAATGATCAGTCCATTTTTTATTTTCAATAATTTTAGTTTTATCAAACTTAAAATAATATTTGGTAATGGATCCACAATATTTGGGACTTCCTTGAAAAAAGGGGACAACATCAATTCTTAATTGATTATCTTGAATTTCTGAAAATATAGCAGCATTTAATGGTCCATTTGGAATTCCTTGATATTGTACAACAGTTCTAAATACAGTTTTAAATTGTGCATTCAGTTCCCAGTTACTATTCATATTTTTATTAGATAACTCTTTAAGATCTTTATCTTTTCTTAAAGGTTTTATTTCCTCTTTTTCTGATAAAATGTTCTTGTAAAAATTGCTAGAATCATTTTTATCTAAAGGATAGGGATAGATTGAATCATAAATATATAAGCCTGACACATCTTTTCCAAATTCTTTTATTGAAACTTCTTTACTGATAAAATCTTCACTTACAATTGTATATGCTTTATTATACATTATTTTTGATTGCGAGTTACAACTGATAAAAGTAACAAGAGCTATACAATATATAAATACTTGATAAGTTTTCATTTTATATCTTTTATTGAGTTTATTATCTTTGAGGAGTTTTGATATATAAATCTTTTTTAGGATCGACTTTCAAAGGTCCTTTAGAATAAGCTTCACTACTAAATGCACTAAAATTAAACCCTCCTGAATCCATTGGAGAATAAGATTTTCGTTGGCCAAATGGTAGTTTAAATCCTTTTGAATTATCTAACTCAGTTCTAATAACATTAATAACTTTTTTTTCATTATCTCCTTGCATACCATATATAGAGGTCGCCGAAAGTTCTCTTCCATCATCTCCAATAATGCCATCTATTAAATTATTATATTTATGACTTACCTCATGAAGAGTGGTCATTCCATATCCCATAGTTAAAGGATTAAGAGCTTCACTAGTTCCTGAAATAAAAGCATCTATTTGGTTAGTATTAATGTTTAAATCAAAATAGCTTGTAAAACCGTATTCATTTCCAATCCATTCTGCTTTAACTGTAGGTTCACTACTAATCGATGAGCCTCTACTATTGTCAGAGTCTATACTATATACTGTTCTATGATTATCGATTGCTCCTTTTATCATATCACGAGCTGTTTTACTCCCTCCAGCATCAGAAGGTTCAGTATAACTTAATTTACCATTATCACCAATAGATAATTTAAGTCCTGTTTCTTGTTCTAAATCACTTACAATTTTATTTTGAGTTTCAGCAGAAATATTTTTTCCAAATGTTATATCTTTATTTTGCATCCCATCTGGATCAATAAATCTCATTGGATTATTGTAAGCATATGCATAAGGACTCCATCTTCTTGAAGTTTCAGCCAGTGGATCTACAACTCCCCATCTTCCTAAATCAGGCATATACATTCTTGCGCCATAATCATACATACCAGTCTCTTGCAATTCCTTCCCGTTGTACTTATAACTATATAATCCTCCAAAATTAGAAGTCCCAAACATTCCTGAGATATGGTTGAGACCAAAAGGATAGTAGTTGTTCGTATCTGTAATTTCCAGAACCCCTGCGCTGTCTTTGGCAAAACTTACCCGGGTATTGCCTAAGTGATCTTTATACTGGTAAATATAACGGTTTTCTGTGAAACTGTAAAAGCCTTCTGAAGTGGGTACAAAATCCAGTTTCCATGCTGGCGGATCTCCTATATTAGGAAAAGTTTTTCCGAGATTTCCATAAGCCTGTTCTTCAAAAGCAGATTCGGTGCGACAGGTCAGACAGATTCCTCCACCCTCCCGGTATGAGTATTGGAAGCCATCCAGATAATCGGTCATACTGGTTCTAGCCGATCCTCTCGGAGGCCGGGTTGAATACGTTTTTCTTAGTTTGGTTCCATCTGCACGGTATAAATACATCAAGTTAGCATTAAATGGCTGCCCAATTATAGGATTTGCATTACTAATTGTGAAAGCATTGGGGAGGTTAAGGTGATTATAACCAATAGTATTCATCCCTTTATCTTTCATATTAATAATATTTCCATTCACATCATAATCTATTATATTATTTCCGCCTTCATACCCGGTATCATTCATTGCAGATTCTATCACCTGATTCAGGCGGTTTCCGGTATATTTATATTCAAGGTTATCTACCAATGCAGGAGTTTGACCTGATACTGGAGTGGCTTTCCGTTGCAGGGTACTAATGTTTCCATTCAGATCATAGGTAAGATATTCATCAAAATTACCATTGGCAGGATTAGTGGCATTAGGTTCTGAGTAAAAGCCATTTTTTAAACGGTTCAGAGGATCATATTCATAGTTGTATCTTTTCAGAATATCTTCTGAAGAATTCTTCCAGCCGATCTCTGCAATATTTCCGTTAAACTTCCCGGGTGATTTTGCTGAAGATACAGGATTATGATATTTTATTTCATACCCAAACAATCTTCCATTTAGATTCGAAGGATCATTGATCTTAGTCATCCAACCACGGATATTGTACTTATAATCCATCTGCTGAAGCGCAGATCCTGCAGCAATGCCTCCCACTTTTTTAGATTCCAGCTGGGAAAGTTCATTATACGTATTCTGGGTAAGGATTTCCGTCGGATTAGCATCTACCTGATGTTTGTGAACCAGGAGCCTGTTCTGGTGGTCATAGTCAAAGGTTTCGGTGATGACTCTTTCTGTATCGGTTTCTAACCTCTTATGTTTGGTGATCACCGTTTGAGCTAGTCCTGCAAAATACAACTTGAGCTTTATAGGGGGAACGATAGACAACATATCTTCGCTCTCCTGGATGCGTTCCTGAAACAAACTAAATTACAAATCATTTTATAAACAACCAAGCCACTCAAACAAGTGGCTCGGTTGTTTATAAAAATTGTTTAGGAAAAAAATTTTAGCTTTATTCCCCATGAGTATATTTAACTACCTGCATTGTTTTTATATTTACTTCTGCATAAGCAACACCTCCTATTGTTGGTTTTGGGAATGTTCCGTGAACGATCCAGATACTATCATTCTTTTTTTCAACAGCAAAAGGTTTTTGCTTTTCAACTGATTTCCCATATACTTCTATCCATTTCTTTTCTGCAATAGAAATAACTTCTTTTTTTATGTCAGTTTCATTATTTTTTATATAACTACCTTTATTATTAGTCTTATTACAAGAAATAATAATAGTAAAAGCTAAGAATATGTAATTTTTCATAATTAATAAATTTTTTGTGATCCACCTCTATCAATAAGTGGTATTTGTTCTCTTCTTTTTTTATCTTCTATCGATTTAAAACCAGATTTGGGAGGGTCATTAGGAATAGGAGTTAAACTAGGAAAAGGCTTAGGTATTGGTCTATAATCTCCTGAAGAAGGATTGGGATCTACTACTGGATCTATCTTATTTTTTCGAGGACCCTCGTTATTTGGATCACTTGGCATATCTGTTCTTAATATTTTTTCTGTGTCAGAATTTAAATCATAATACTTCAAAGATCCTTCAGGAGTAACAAGAAAAGCATCTAATTTTAAAGCTTTTGAATATCCTTTATCATCACTAGAAAAATTTTGATCATTGTAATTACCTGCACTACCATAATCATCATTTCCATGACTATGAATTCAGCCCACCGCTTTTGCTCCCTGTGGAGCTTTTTTACTCACTCCTTGTGGTACTCCATGACTTTCCCCTGTTTCAGGCATATTATATGCATAATATTTTTTACCATCAGCTTGAATTGAATAAATCAATGCTGCATATTCTCGTTTATTAATTATGGACTTTCCATTATATTGTTTTCCAAAATTTGCTGCCGCTCTTTCTCTAGTATTGAAAAGTACATATGGTTCTAATCCTTCCAATTCTCTAGCATCAACAACTCTATTTCCACTAAGCACATAAGTAGCCCATGTAGGATACTTTTCAGCAAGCGGATCAATGTTAAAAAATCTTCCCACATCCGGCATGTAATTTCTCCATTTAAATGAGTAAAAACCCGTCTCTTTCAACTCATGTTCTTGGTATTTATAGTTTCTTACTGCTAGCAAGAAATATCATTCTTCAACTAGTATTTTTGGAAAATCATAATAGTGTATGTAAATCGTTTGTAACTTTTCATTATGACAAATCGTTATATAATCATAGCCTTTTTTTTGTGGAATAGAAAAAGCAACTCCATCAGATAGTTTGATTTTAATTTTTCCTAAATTTTTTGAAAAATTAACAATACTTTGTCCATAATGGATTTTATTGGATTTAGGAAATTCTTTTGTATAAATATCATTAATAATAATCTTTTTATCAAAAAAACAATTATATTGAAACATTAAAACTATCTCATCTTCTTTTTTAGGAATCATTTTCTTTGCATCAGCAATATATTCATCGATTTCACGCTTCTTTTCTAAAGTTAAACTTGCATATTTGGTGGAATTGATAACGTCTTTTGTTTGACAAGAAACTAAACTAAACATTAGAAGAGCTGAAGAATATAATAATTTACTAATTTTCATTTAATTTAATTTTTGTTGTTCTTTCTCTTTTCTTTCTCTATTTTCATTAGTAATTTTAACATGAATCTTAATATCATTTGTTTGAGAAGGAGTTAGATTTGTTCCTTTAGTGTCTTGTAAAGCTTCCGTAGTATTTGCTCCTGAATTCATGAGATTTTTTGATTCTCCTTTGTATTTGAAACCTTACTTGCTTCTTCAAATATATGAGATACACCTGCTTTGTGAGTTAATTCATGAGCTAATGTTCTTGGACTATCTTTTGACACTACAGCTCCATCATATATATTGCCATCCATAATAGTTTGACCGTTCACTACAACAATACCATCTGGGGTATTTTCGATCTTTGACTTCATTAATTCAATAGTAAATTTTGCTTTGGGATCTTCAATAATATTCACTTTCAAACCATTTTGACTCAAAATACCACCTGTATCACTTAAAAGAGTCTTGCTATAATCACGTCCTAATTTATTATCAACCCTAGCTCTCCATTCAATTGTATTTTCATTTATTAATACAGCTTCAAGTCCTTCTAACTCTCTTGCATCAATCACTCTGTTTTCAGAGAAATTATAATGAGATTGGTAAGCATATTTTTCAGATAAAGGATCAATGTTAAAAAATCGTCCCACATCCGGCATATAATTTCTCCATTTAAATGAGTAAAAACCCGTCTCTTGCAACTCTTGTCCTTGGTATTTATAATTATTATTCTTTAGGCATCTTTATATTATACTTTTCTAAAATCTTCCTTATGATATCCTCCTCCTCCTCTGGGAATGTGGAAACCATTAAATTCATTTTTTTATCAAAAAAAAGAAACCATTGATAAGGCGTATAAGAAATATTCTCATATGGTTTTTTAAATTTAATGTTAGAAAAATTTGAAGGAGACCTTTTCTTTATAATTTTTTCTAAGAAAGTAACATCTTCACATGTTTTTCCCTGAAGTAATAAATCAAAGCCTCGGTATTTAAAATATTTCAAATTTGCAGCCTTTGGATTTACCATTATAGATTCAATATTATCTCGTGTAATAGTAATTAAATATCCTTTTTGGTCATAGTAAAAACTTGATATATGAATAATCGAAAAATTGGGTTTAAAATTATTTTCATTATTAATATCAATAAATGCATTAATAAAATTATCGAAATTGTATTTTTTCGAGACAGTTGGTGTTTGTGAGGATAATAATTGAAATATGAATATGAATATTAATATGAATATTATTGTTAACTTATTTTTTATCAGTTCCATTTTTATCATATATTGTATAAGATCCATTTCTATAAACTCTAAAAACTGTATTTTGATAAAGAGGCTCTGTCGTATTATCATAGTCATAGTGACCTGCCCAAGCAGATCTATATGTTCCAACATTCCCACCTCCCTTTAAGTAACCACTTGGCAAAGAGTTAGATGGATGATTATGATCGTGTTTAGACAATCGAAAAACATCATTTTTTGATGAAAAACTATCTATACCGAGATGCCTAGGATCAACCGGAGAAGACCCTTTTAATCCAAACGTAGAAATTACAGATCTAGACTCTCCAGAAGATGAAATATAAGTACCATTGGTAAATTCATTAGTTCCATTTTTATACATATATTCCGCCAGCTCTAATGCCTTACCTGAATCCTCCAATTTTAAAGTTGTCATAATTTCTGATTTTGCTCCAGTTTTAGACTCAATAATAGGTGTAGCAAGCTTTACTTCTTGTTTATTATTTTCTACATAACCCTTTTCTCCAACATCTACACCCTGAGCACCCTCTTTAAGAGTTTTCCCATCTTTTTCAAATTGATTTTCAGCATAAATAACATCTCTATCGGAGGGAGCAACATTAGTTAACTTTCCAGCATTGTCCCATTTATAAATATCCGTTCCTTGTCTTCCATCTGGATCAATAAACCTTAATGGATTATTAAATACATAATTATAAGGACTCCATCTTCTCATCTTCTCCGCCAAAGGATCCACAACACCCCATCTTCCCAGATCCGGCATATACATCCTTGCTCCATAATCATACATCCCGGTCTCCTGAAGCTCCTTGCCATTGTACTTGTAACTATATAACCCTCCAAAATTGGAAGTCCCAAACATTCCCGAGATATGATTTAACCCAAATGGATAATAATTGTTCGTATTGAAGGGTTTATGCTTAAACTATTTAAATGCTATAACTAATGCTATAATAAAAAGTATTACATATATAAAAACAGGAATTAATGAATAGTACATTTTATCATATTCTCTTTTCATATAAAGTATTACAAAAAATAATATTGAGACAAAAATATTTCCAAACACCAATATTGGGATGATACTAGTATGGAACTCGTAATAAAATTTTCTATTTAGATCATATTTAAAAGCAAAATGAAATATTAAATAAATGAAAACATTTATTAAAAAAAATAACAATGGAATAAATTGAATTTTATTTTTCATTTTTTTATATTTAATAACCAGTGAAATCAAATCCGCTAAAAATAGATTTTTGATCTGCAGCAGTATCTCCCATGTTTCCTCTCATTAATTCATTTAAGTTTGAACCAAATTTAACCGCATCTTTATCAAATCCATTCAAATGCATCCATCCGCCCCACATATAATTTCCTCCATCATATAAATTATACAATGTGTTAGATTTTCCAAATCTAAAATAGTCCGTCGTTTCATTTAAGGTATCTTGCCAAGGTCTTCTTCTATCGGTATTATATTCTGGATATACATAATTAGGACCTAAAGCAGATGTAGCAAAATCAGCTTTATCATAAGATTCTTTTTTAGCTATACCCAGAGCTGTAATTTTATGATTCATAGCACCATCAGAATCTCCTTCTTTTAAAGAAGCCTGTGCTTTCATATTATATCTCAATGCATCAAAACCAGCAGTTTTCATAAATTGAGCGAAGCGTCCTTTAGATATAGAATGAAATAATTGGTCACCTTTATAATATTTTCCAGGTTTTAAATTATCTTTATCAACTCCTTTTGGGTCATTAAAAAACAATTGTTTTCCTTTTTCATCAAAAAATCGATTAGACTTATTGTTGCGTACAATATTTGTGATCTTCCCCTTGCTGTTTACCGTAATATCATCGGTTGGAGCAAAGCTATCATTTATTAAATCATTTATTGTCATAAACTGCGCTGGTTTTCTTCCATCCGGATCAATAAATCTTATTGGATTATCAAACGCATAGCTATAAGGAGAATACCTTCTCATCTTCTCAGCCAACGGATCCACAACTCCCCATCTTCCAAGATCAGGCATATAAAATCTTGCGCCATAATCATACATTCCCGTCTCCTGCAGCTCCTTACCATTGTACTTATAACTATATAATCCTCCAAAATTAGAAGTCCCAAACATTCCTGAGATATGGTTGAGACCAAAAGGATAATAGTTATTCGTATCGGTAACTTCCAGAACACCTGCGCTGTCTTTGGCAAAACTTACCCGGGTATTGCCTAAGTGATCTTTATACTGGTAAATATAACGGTTTTCTGTGAAACTGTAAAAACCTTCTGAAGTGGGTACAAAATCCAGTTTCCATACTGGCGGATCTCCTATATTAGGAAAAGTTTTTCCGAGATTTCCGTAAGCCTGTTCTTCAAAAGCAGATTCGGTACGACAGGTCAGACAGAGTCCTCCACCTTCCCGGTATGAGTATTGGAAGCCATCCAGATAATCGGTCATACTGGTTCTAGCCGATCCTCTCGGAGGCCTCGTTGAATACGTTTTTCTTAGTTTGGTTCCATCTGCACGGTATAAATACATTAGGTTAGCATTAAATGGCTGCCCAATTATAGGATTTGCATTACTGATTGTGAAAGCATTGGGAAGGTTAAGGTGATTATAATCAATAGTATTCATCCCTTTATCTTTCATATTAATCATATTTCCGTTCACATCATAATCTATTATATTATTTCCGCCTTCATACCCGGTATCATTCATTGCAGATTCTATCACCTGATTCAGGCGGTTTCCGGTGTATTTATATTCAAGGTTATCTACCAATGCAGGAGTTTGACCTGATACAGGAGTGGCTTTTCGTTGCAGGGTATTGATGTTTCCATTCAGGTCATAGGTAAGATATTCATCAAAATTACCATTGGCAGGATTAGTGGCATTAGGTTCTGAGTAAAAGCCATTTTTTAAACGGTTCAGAGGATCATATTCATAGTTGTATCTTTTCAGAATATCTTCTGAAGAATTCTTCCAGTCGATCTCTGCAATATTTCCGTTAAACTTCCCGGGTGATTTTGCTGAAGATACAGGATTATGATATTTTATTTCATACCCAAACAATCTTCCATTTAGATTCGAAGGATCATTGATCTTAGTCATCCAGCCACGGATATTGTACTTATAATCCATCTGCTGAAGCGCAGATCCTGCAGCAATGCCACCCACTTTTTTAGATTCCAGCTGGGAAAGTTCATTATACATATTCTGGGTAAGGATTTCTGTGGGATTAGCATCTACCTGATGCTTATGTACCAGGAGCCTGTTCTGGTGGTCATAGTCAAAGGTTTCGGTGATGACTCTTTCTGTGTCTGTTTCCAACCTCTTATGTTTGGTGATCACCGTTTGGGCTAGTCCTGCAAAATCCAGTCTGGATTCTGTTTTGGTATAACCTCCCAAATGATTAATGGAATAGGTTCCTATCACTCTTCCTTTGGTATCATAGTATGTATAATTCTTGGTCCAGTTGTCATCTTCAATATTCTTTACCAGACTCATCACAGGAAGTCCTTTGGTACTTTTCCCTTCCGGGGATGCCGTTTCTTTTAAAGTCTCTTCTTGCTGAATGCTTGAAGGAAATGGTGGATTAAAGCTATACCCTGGATAGGTATCATAATAATTGACACTTAAAAGCTTAAAGTTAGTTGCAGGATAAGCTTGGTTACTTGTATAGAAGACGTCCATTGCACTATTACTCCAACTGTTAACAGTTCTGATTTCGTTATTGGAACCATGTCCTTCTATTGCAGCCACCTGTTGAATTCTGCCTGGCTGGCTGTCTAATATTCCCGTATAAATTGGTCTTGAAAACTGGTCATATTTTGTAAACAGCCATTTATCTTGAGACCTTAAATTGGCATCCTGAGTAAGAACTAGCCTATCAGCCTTATCATACACCATATATTCCCAACCTTTACCAGGAAGTTTCTTTTCTACCAGTCTTCCTCTTCCGTCGTAACGGTACTGGTAGCAGAGATCATTGAGCAGTGATTCACTAATAGGTTTTTGAACCGCATTGGGAGGAATCACAAAGGCCAGCTGATCGTATTCGTTATACACATAATAAGTATCTGCCTGCTCGGTAGAGCCCATCAGCTTTCTTACCAGCAAGGTTTGCCCTTTTCCGTTTTTGAATTCTATAGTAGGATTCCCATCTTCGTCTGTCACTGTATTCTTATACAAGGTACCAGGTGCATATAAAACAGCCGGAGATAAACTTATCCCACTTTTAGTGGCTCCGTTTTCCCAAGTGGTGGTGGTAATATGTTGGTACACTTCATTGCCTATATTGGTTTCATACCCAAACTTCACAGGCTTGGCGCTCCAGTCATTCCCCACCTGGATCTGCTGCTGAAGCCTGTTCAAAGGAGAGTTTTCCAATATTTTCTCAGAAAAGATCTTTTCTGAGCCATAAGGAGAACTGCTGGCATTGGCTAAAGGATTGGGAATAATCCCCCCATTCAAAGTTCCTGATTGAGGTACAGGAAGATAGTCTTTTACCTGTCTTCCGAACTGGTCATATTCAATGTGAGTAACCACATCCTTTCCCAAGGGAGAGGCTTTTACATTCACTACCTGTTTAGGTCTTCCCAAACCATCAAAATACTGGACGGTTTCTGAGATTTTTAAAGGGGTCGTTCCATTATAATCAAGATAGGTCTTGGATTGGATATAGTTTTCTCCCGGAGTAGCCTGGGCATGGACTGAATGGCTTATCAGCAGCATACCTATGGGAATTATAAGTTTTTTCATCGTCTTAGTTTTTGTAATGGTAGTTGAATTCTTTTAATAGTTTTCCGGTATTATTATGTTCTCTGATTTCCTTAAGCCTTCCGGCATCATCATAAAGGTAAACTTCACGGATTCCGGAGGGAGGGGTAATACTTCTTACTCCAATTAATGGATCATAACTGTAGGTTGTGATCTGATAACCGGACAAATTATTCCTAAAGTCCTTAAAGGCATTGTGCAGATTGGTTTCATCATTATTCCTTTCAGCGGCAGCATCCAGATTAGAAGCATTCACAATATTGTCTATGAATGATTGTCCAATTCCTTCCAGTTTTGCATTGTCAATCTTGGCAATAGGCTGAGTTTGGTTGTACCCCCAGATAATGACTGTTGATACTCCCGATCTGTTAGTATACTGCACAATATTCCCTTTAGAATCATACTTATCATAACTCAATTCTGTTGATCCAATAGTAGGATTTTGAAGATCGTAAGACAATATTGAGGTTGGAAATAATGTAGCAGGATCGTCATACTTGGTTTCAGTTTTGGAAATTATATTCCCCGGATCATTTACATTTTTCTTTTGTAATACAGAGGTTTCTAAAGGAATTCCAACCATATTGGCGTTAATCAGTTTTTGATTGTTCTTCTCATGAGCATATTGGTAAGAGGTTTCTGTACTATTAGCATTATTACTATTACCATAAGTCACACTTTGCTTCAGAAGGTTAATGGGTTTTTGGATATTGTCAATAGAATAATTGTTATTAACTTTTGTAATTATTTCGCTGCCATTAATATAATCTTTCGTTACAGTTTCATCTAATAAAAATTTCCCTGATTCTATAGGATAAGATTCTAATACTTGTGTAGAATATAGCCCTCCCGATGCCATGCTTACATTTCTATCAATCATGATAATTTTTCCATAAGGAGCTATCATTAATGGATTTCCATAAGAGTTTGATGACAATGCATTTTTAGAATATGTTAGAGAATAATTATAAATAATTTCTTTTATTGGGTTTGTTCCATTATCAGTATAAAACTTTTCATTAATCAGATTTTTATTAATGAAACGGAATGGATTAAACCCATTCCCGATATTGGATAGGTTAAGCTCATTTTCTTCTGCTATGAATTGATAATCCTTTTTTCCTTTCCCTAAAATATGTTCTGTTACATATTTGTAATTAACTACATCTTTACCCAGGAGACTGGAGTTTATAGCCTGATCTGCGCTTAAACCATACATATTGCAAAGCAATGATTTCCCTTCAAATTCAACTTCTCTGGGTATAATACTTAAAAATTTCAAAGGTGAAGCAAAAGATCCTGAAGACTGCTCTCCAGCAAGAGTAGGGTTATGATATTGGAACTGTCTCTTTGTATAGTTTGCTGTACCATCAAAATCTTCTATGCTTTTTATCCTCAATCCGCCTACAATATTATTTTGATTGCTTATTTCGTTAACATATTTTATTTTAGAAATTTTCAAAGTCGTAGAGCAATTTCCCATCCTTCTTACTCTTATCCTTTTAGGTGCCTGAGGATTTAAAAAAAATTTATTATTTGCTGGCGCTCCATTACCATCTTTTAATGGTCCAATAACATCAGTCCCACTAAATGTTGATAGATTTTTCCATTGATTATTGACAAATTCATCAATATAAGCCATTCCCATGCTGCTTCCATTTTCAGGGATTTCATTAGGTATCTGGTTGGAACATGAATTAAGAAACTCAACCCATAGCTGCTCATCAGAATCCACAGGATTTACATCAATATAAAAGTATTCATTGGAAGGTGTAGTCATCAGAATATTGTCATACTCGTTCTGATCATTGGTATACGAATTATTAATGTAATTATAAATCGTTTCCTCTTTTTTAGGAATAATCAATTTTGCCCATACTGTATTGTTTTCATAAGAAAATGCAGATGACCCACCTGTAGGATAAGTAATTTTCTTTAAAATGTATGCTTGGGTATATACTGGATCTACACTTCTGTCTGCTCCTTCAGTATAGTCTCTATTAAAATAGTGCATATTAGGAATCAGACCTACTCCACCTTTTCCATTATAATACCCCCAGATATCCTGTGAATAGCTACCAATAGATGGCTTACTTTTTTCATTGTAATCAAAAGAATATTTACTGTTTTCCAACAAGTTTTCGACTCTTAGAAGTTTTAATCTGTAATTCCTATATGCTGAAGTGATAATATCCGAAGATGTAAAATAATCGTGAACCAATCTGAGATTTTTTATTATTTTATTATTTTGATTATCAACTACTGTTATTTCATCTAATGCATAGGTATTTTCAGGAGTATCTGTAAAGATATCTTTTCTGCCAGTTGCCCCATTAATGGTATTGGTATAATTAAATTTTAGGGTTTCGTTGTTATAAATAATCTCTGTAGGCAATTTATCAATATAACGGTTGGTTGTAGCAGTATGGATGTTTTTTTGCCCCGCTACACATGGATCAAATGCTATAGGGATCGGATAATACAGATCGGTATAGCCATGAGTAATACTTTTATATGACATATACTTGTCATATTTAAATATAATTTCCTCCTTATTGGGAAACGTAATTTTGTCTAATAAGAATGATGCTCTATACGCAAAAGGAGATGTGTTCAGTAAAGACAGAGAATTTCCTACTTTCAAAGTATAAATAATACCTTGGGGATCAATAATAGTAAATTCATTATTCATATCAGAATAAGAAATTTTGATATTGTCATAAGGAATAGTATGAAAGTTTCCATTGGTATCTCTTGTGAAAGAACCTGATATAGTAGGAAGACTGTAATGATAGATATCGGGTTCTGTATCTACTGCATCATCTCTGATGGCTTGCAATTTAACAAGAATTTCTGTAGGGAAAGTTTCAAAATTGACAGCGCTAGTATATTGATAATCATAAATATTGCTTGGGAACCATCGGGAGGAGCTATTTAAATCCTCTTTACCGTGAACTTCAACAGAAATACTATTGGGTATAGACAAGGCCCATCCCAAACCAACAGTACTTGATGTTTCATCCACTTTTATTCCTCCTGTATTATAAGTAAGGCTGATAGGAATAGAAATACCAGATTTTGTGGAGATAGTGTGCAAAGGCACAGAAACATTGAGTTTTCCTGTTCTGTAATCTACCGGGAAATCTCCCGCTTTGAACATGCTATAGGTCTCAGGAGTAGTAGGAATAATCTTTTGAAGATTAACCTCTCCTCCTATAGAAGTTTGACCCCAACCCATTACAGCTGACAATGCGGATGCCAGAAATATTATTTTTTTCATGGTATTTTTTATTTCTTAATCAGCTTTGCATTTGCTGTTTTGTTATTATCTGTTTTTATGGTTACTAAGTAGGTGCCTTGTACCAAAGCCTGGGTATTCATCTTAGTCACTCTATTTTTGGTTTTAAAGTTCTGAAGCTGTCTTCCGCTCATATCATACAGCATAATATCTGCTTCTTTAAAATTAAAACCGATTTCTACATAGGCATAGTCTGATACCGGATTCGGGTAGATCTTCATTTCATATTTGGCAATCAGATCACTGACCTGCTTGTCACCCAGCTTTACAATCTTCCAGTTTTCTTTTCCCAGTTCTTTGGCACTGGTCCCAGCTAATACAATAGAACCATCTCTGTTTAATTTCAAATCTGAAAGCCGCTCTTCTTTTTGTCTGGATTCTCCTGTTATATGTTTTCTCCATTGTTCATTCCCGTTGCTGTCTAAATAAAGCATCCAGAAGGTTTCATCATCTTTTTCGATTCTTCCCTCGGCCTGGGTATAACCGCCTAATAAAATTCCTTTGGTGATGTCTTGATTCGTATCTTGACTCTGTATTACACTCATTCCCATCAGAATATCACGGTTTTTGAAATTGTAGGACTTTTGCCACTGCTCATCGCCTCTTTCATTAAGAGCAATGATCCATAGATCCGTACCTTCTTCAATACCTACTGTTTTGTTTCCTGATCGTTCGGATCGGGATTCACCACCAATAACATAACCATTTGATATTAATGCCAAGGTTCTAATATGGTCGTCTCCCTTACCTCCAAAGTTCTTTTCCCATTCTACTTTTCCATTTTTATCCAGTTTGACAATCCAGTAGTCGCCTTCGCCGAAGTTGCTGCTGGCTTTTGGCTTTTGGCTAATGGCTGTTGGACTAACAGATTGTTCACCTAAAGACTTCTCTTCGCGGGTTCTAGCTCCTGAACCCATATCACGAACCTCAGAACTTCTGGAATAAATTCCTAATAAAGCTCCACCGTCTTTGGTTGGAATCATTTTTTCGACTTCGTCTAAGCCTTTTCCGCCTAATATCAATTGAGAAAGTTCTTTACCGTCTTTGTCGAGCCTGGTTATCCAGACATCTTTGGAACCATAGCCTTTGGAAGAGTTCTGGACATTTCCGGCGACAAAAAAGCCTAAGTCTGTCGTTTGAATAACAGATTTAGCTTCCTCATCAGAAGAAGTACCCAATGTTTTCTGCCATAATTCATCACCGAATTCATTAATCCGGATGAGCCAAATATCGGAACCACCTTTGGAATCATCTTTTTTATCGAGTCCTTTTCCTGAATAAGAAGTTCTGGCTAAGAGAAATCCTCCATCCTGAGTGCTTACTGTTGCGGATAAATAGTCATGATTTTGTCCTGAGAAATACTTTTCCCAAGCCTGTTCTCCCTGCTGATTCAGCTTCACCAGATGGAAATCATAGCCGTTGTTTTGTTTATTGCCTTGTTGGAGTTTATCGCTCTGTATAGAGCTGCCTGTAATAAGATACTGCTGATCGATGGTCGTAGTCACCTGACTTAGAAAATCCTGAGTAGTGGATTGAATGTCTTTCTGCCAGAGTACTTCCTGAGCAGACATACCCAGAACCGTGCATACAGTACATGCACTGAGATAAATTTTTTTCATTCCCGTGTTGTTTTGAGTTTAATGATTAGGTTTTTAAATTCGCGCAAATTTAACTTTTTTTCGTTAGCACAAATCATATCTATGTGATTTAACACTAAATATTTGTAATGAATTACCGAATTTCATTACATTTTAATGATATTATCATATCCAAAGCTACCACAGCACAACGACAAAAGCTGTCGTATTTCTTCAATAAAAAAACCTTTGAAAAAATTTCAAAGGTTTTATTGATTTCTGCCTTGGAGAACTTCTTCTATCTCTTCCAGCGCAAATCCTTTTGCTTTTAATAAAATGAGTAAATGATATAAGAGATCAGCGGCTTCATTTTTAAAGAGAGTTTCATTATTATCTTTAGCCTCAATGACTAATTCTACAGCTTCTTCTCCTACTTTTTGAGCCATTTTGTTCATTCCTCTCTGATACAGTGAATAGGTATATGATTCATCAACTTTGCCATCAATTCTTTGGGATATTTTTCCTTCCAGTTCGTATAAAAAACCTTTTGAAGTCTTTTCTCCAAAACAACTGAAGCTTCCGGTATGGCATACTGTATTTGTGGGAATGACCTTAATCAGTATCGTATCCTGGTCACAATCTATATCAATACTTCTTACGGTTAAAAAGTTACCCGATTCTTCTCCTTTTGTCCAGAGTCTGTTTTTAGAACGGCTGAAAAAGGTAACTATTTTTTCTTTTTTTGTTTTTTCAAAAGCTTCCTTATTCATATAGCCCAGCATCAGAACTTGCAGCGTTCGGTTATCCTGAATCACTACAGGCACCAATCCGTTGTCTTTATTAAAATCAATATTCATCGTACTTGTATTTTTTGAGTTTTTAATTGTTGTTTTAAATCCTGAATTCCTATTTCATTAAAATGGAATATACTGGCTGCCAAAGCTCCTGTAGCCTTGGTTTCATTAAATACTTTAACAAAGTCATCTACAGCTCCGGCTCCACCGGAAGCAATCACAGGAATGGTTACCCGCTCTGAAACCTGCTTGGTAATATTGAGATCAAAGCCGTTTTTAGTTCCGTCACCATCCATGGAGGTTAACAGGATTTCCCCAGCTCCCAAAGCTTCCACTCTCCTTGCCCATTCTACCGTATCAAGCTCTGTAGCCTCTCTTCCTCCTTTGATATGAACAAGATCAGTTGAGCCTACTCTTTTGGTATCTATAGCAACTACCACACATTGGCTCCCGAATTCATTGGCTAACTCAGAGATTAACTTCGGATTTTTTACAGCTGAAGAATTGATACTGATTTTATCCGCTCCCGCTTCCAAAAGCTTGCTCACATCTTCCACAGAGGCTATTCCACCCCCAACAGTAAACGGGATACTCAACCCCTGAGCGATCTTCCGTACCAACTCCACAAAGGTTTTCCTGTTTTCAATGGTGGCTGTAATATCAAGAAAAACAAGTTCATCTGCACCCTCCAATTCATATTTTTTAGCCAGTTCTATAGGATCTCCGGCATTTTTCAGATCCTCAAAATTGATTCCCTTTACTGTATTTCCATCTTTAATATCCAGACATGGAATAATTCTTTTTTTAAGCATTTTCAATAAAATTTTGAAGTTGTTTCAGACTTATTTTTCCTTCATAAATAGCCTTTCCGATAATTGTTCCTGTACATCCTATATCTTTCATTTTATAGACATCTTTAATCCCCGAAATTCCACCACTGGCCACCAAGTGTAACGACGTTTTATATAAAATTTCAGTATAAAGACCTGTTGAAGGTCCCTCCAGCATTCCATCCTTCAAAATATCCGTGCATATGGTAGTTTTAATTCCCTTTTTCTGATATTCCAGAATAAAATCAATAATGTCTTTATCACTTTCTTCCTGCCAGCCGGAGGTTTTGATTTTTCTATTCTCACAATCAGCTCCCAGAATAATCTTATCCGGGCCATATTTTTCAATGATCTGAAGACAAAATGCAGGATCCTGTACTGCAATACTGCCTAGAGTGATCTGCTTCGCTCCTGAATTAAAGACTGTTTCAATATCCTGCGAGGTTTTTAATCCACCTCCAAAATCAATTTGTAAAGAAGTAGATTTTGCAATATTTTCAAGCACTTTCTGATTCACAATATGTTTTGATTTTGCACCATCAAGATCCACCAGGTGAAGAAACTGAATACCAAAGTCTTCAAATTCCCTGGCCACTTCTACAGGATCTTCATTGTATATTTTCTTTGTGTTGTAATCCCCTTTGGATAAACGCACACATTTTCCTTCAATAATATCGATAGCCGGAATAATCTTCATCATGATAAGTTTATAAAGTTGTTAAGTAGCTGGCTTCCTACACTTCCCGATTTTTCCGGGTGAAACTGTACCGCATAAAAATTATCTTTCTGCAAAGAAGCACTAAATGGAAGGATGTAATCACAAACGGATGTGGTAAATTCCGATAGTTCACAATAATAGCTATGCACAAAATATACATCATTTTCAGCTTCAATTCCTGAAAATAACGGAGAGCTTTGTCCTAAAACCGTGTTCCAACCCATATGGGGAACGAGTTCCAAAGGCGGGAATCTTTTGACATTGATATTGAAAATTCCCATTCCCTCTGTATTTCCTTCTTCGTTTCCTTTGCACATGAGCTGCATTCCCAGACATATTCCCAAAACAGGTTGTTTCAATGTTGGAATAAGTCGATCAAGTCCTTTTTCTTTCAACAACTTCATGGTAGACGAGGCCTCACCTACACCAGGAAAAATCACCTTATCTGCTTTCAGGATAAGTTCAGGGTCATCTGTAATGACTGAGCTGATATTTAACCTGTTTAAAGCGTTCTGTACAGAGCTTACATTACCTCCGTTATATTTTATTATTGCAATCATATTATAAACTTCCTTTAGTGGAAGGTAAATTATAGTTGATATCAGATTGATTAACCGCCATTTTCACCGCTTTGGCAAAAGCTTTGAAAATAGATTCAATCTTGTGATGTTCATTCTCTCCTTCTGCTTTAATATTTAAATTGGTTCTCGAAGAATCTGTAAAGGACTTAAAGAAGTGAAAGAACATTTCCGTGGGTACATCTCCTATCTTTTCTCTTTTAAATTCAGCATCCCAAACCAGCCAGGGTCTGCCCCCAAAATCAATGGCTACCTGCGAAAGGCAATCATCCATAGGAAGCAGAAAACCATACCTTTCAATCCCTTTTTTCTTTCCTAATGCCTTTAAAATGGCTTCCCCCAAAACAATACCCGTATCTTCAACCGTGTGGTGTTCATCTACCTGAAGGTCCCCATTAACTTTGATCTTAAGATCCATATTTCCGTGTCTGGCAATCTGTTCCAACATGTGGTCAAAAAAATGAAGCCCTGTAGAAATTTCAGATTTGCCTTTTCCATCGATATTTATCTCAATTTCTATTTCCGTTTCATTGGTCTTTCTGTAGACTTTTGCTCTTCTCATTCCGGATTTTAAGAACTGGTAAATCTCAACCCATTGCGTTGTTGTCAGATCAGATTCACTATTAAAGCTTTGGTTAAGAAAAATAGATTTAGAACCCAAGTTTTTAGCAAGTTGAACATCCGTACTTCGATCACCAATTACATAAGAATTTTCGAGATCATAATCACCATACATATATTTCGCCAACATTCCTGTTCCAGGTTTTCGGGTGGGCAGATTCTCATGTTCAAAACTTCTATCAATTAAAATATCACTGAAAATGATGCCTTCATTTTCAAAGGTTCTGAGCATTTTTTCATGAGGGATCGTAAAGGTTTCCAAAGGAAAGCTCTCTGTTCCTAATCCATCCTGATTGGTCACCATGACCAATTCATAATCCAGTTCATTGGCAATTTTTGAAAGATTTTGCAAAACTCCAGGATAAAACTCCAGTTTTTCCAGCGAATCCACCTGAAAATCAGTAGGAGGTTCAATAATCAAGGTTCCGTCCCGATCGATAAACAATACTTTTTTCATACTTATATGTTTTTTAAAAGGGTTACCAGCTTCTCATTCTCCTGGCGGTTTCCTATATTTATTCTGATGCATCCCGGAATAGCCGGATCTCTTCTGCTTGTCAAAATTTCCTGTTCCAGCATTTGTGCATATACATTATCAACATCTTTTAGCCTGATTAAAAAGAAATTAGCATCTGTTGGAAATATTTTGCCAATACATGCAATTCCTTTAAACTGACTCCTCAGCCATTCACGCTCTGCTACAATATCACGTACATTCTCTTTCAGCTTATTTTCATCTTCAAGAGCACTCAGAATTAGCTCCTGGCTCAATGCATTAACGTTGTAAGGTGCTTTCACGGTATTAATCAACTGAATAATCTCTTCCGAAGCATAGGCAACACCTACTCTGGCTCCTGCAATCCCCCAAGCCTTCGAGAAGGTCTGAAGAACAATTAAATTGGGATACTTTGCCAACAGCTCAAGACTTGATTTTTTCCCGGAAAATTCTATATAAGCTTCATCCACTACAACAATCCCATTGAAGTTTTGAAGGTAAAATTCAATATCTTCAGTGCTATTACCGGTTGGATTGTTTGGAGAACATAGAAAGAAAACCTTGATAGATTCTTTCTGTACTATTTCTAAAAAGTCATCTTTTACAATATCAAAGTTTTCATCTAAATTCAACTGTAAAACCCTGTTTTCATTGATCGTGGCATAAAAACCATACATTGCAAACGAGGGGTTCATCATTAGGATAGAGTCTTTTTTAGGTTCACAGAAAATCTTAATGATTAAATCGATCAGTTCATCACTTCCGTTTCCTATCGCTATTTGTCCGGGAGAAAGATTTTTAAGCTCAGATAATCTGTTTTTAAGTTTTCTTTGGGTAGAATCCGGGTAACGGTTCCATTTTCCAAAAGGGCTTTCATTAGCATCTAAAAAAGTAGGATCATTAAACTCATTATGATCTCTGAAGCTTATATAAGGTTTTAATTTTAAAATATTTTCTCTTACTAATGTATTGATACTGATTGTGTTCATATTATCGTTTTAATCTTATTGATACTGCATTTTTGTGAGCAAGAAGCCCTTCTGCCTCTGCCATTATTTCTATTGTTTTTCCTAAACTCTGAAGTCCTTTCTTCGATAAATGCTGGAAAGTAATTTTCTTCACAAAACTGTCCAGGGATACACCACTGTAATTCTTTGCATAAGCATTCGTAGGAAGGGTGTGATTGGTTCCGCTTGCATAATCTCCGGCACTTTCACAGGAATAATTCCCAAGGAATACAGAACCTGCATTCTGGATCATAGGGATATATTTTTCAAACTCACCCAGCGCAAGAATAAGGTGTTCCGGAGCATATAAATTGCTGAACTCAACGGCTTCCTCAAGACTATTTAACAAGATAAAGCAACTATTTTCAAGTGCTTTCCCTGCCATTTCATTTCTCGGTAAGCCTTTGATTTGACGTTCAACACACCTAATAACCTCATTAAAAACTTTAAAGTCTGTGGTTAGAAAAATCACCTGGCTGTCACTGCCGTGTTCTGCCTGTGAAAGCAAATCGGCAGCACAGAATTCCGGAATAGCTTGCTCATCACCAATCACGAGAACTTCACTAGGTCCTGCCGGCATATCGATAGCGACTCCATACCGTTGGGTATACTCTTTTGCTGCTACTACGAATTGATTTCCAGGGCCAAAAATTTTATATACTTGTGGGATGCTTTCAGTTCCTAAAGTCATAGCTGCAATGGCCTGAGCGCCTCCAGTTTTGAAAATCTTTGAAACTCCGCAGAGCTTTGCCGTATATAAAATGGCAGGATTAACATCTCCTTTTTTATCTGGTGGTGTACACAGAATGATTTCCTCACATCCAGCAATATTAGCAGGGACTGCAAGCATCAAAACTGTTGAGAATAAAGGAGCTGTTCCCCCCGGAATATAAATTCCTACCTTTTCTATCGCTCGGTTTTCTCTCCAGCAAACCACCCCTTTTGCTGTTTCTATTTTCTGAATCTCCGGATTTTGTGAATCGTGAAATTTAAAAATGTTTTCTTTTGCTTGTTGGATAGCCTGCTTTAAATCATTACTAAGCTGATTTTCCGCATTATTTATTTCCTCTTCTGTAACAGCAATGTTTTTGGTTTCGGCTTTATCAAATTTTTTATTGAATGCTATTAAAGCTTTATCTCCTTTGTTTTCAACTTCAGCAAATATTTCAGCAATCAGTCCGGAAATCTCTTCCCGTTCAAAAACAGGTCTCTGTACCAGCTTTATCCATGAATCTTTTGTTGGATATCGATATATTTTCATTTGTATTATTTTTAATTGATCTCTCATTTTTTGAACCATTAAGTTTATTTAAGCCGCTAAGAATCATCTAGATCATTGTTGAATTCATTAAACTTAACTTATCTTAATTTTTCTTTACTGTTCGTTACTTTTCTTAACAGTATTATTCTTCTTTAAATCACCATTTTATCAATGGGAATAATGAGTATATCTTGAGCTCCATTCTCCTTCAGCTCATCGATAACTTCCCAGAAACGCTCTTCATCAATTACAGAATGAATACTACTCCAGCCTTCTTCTGCCAATGGGATCACCGTAGGGCTTTTCAGTACGGGAAGTACATCTGCGACTTTTTGGATTTTATCATTGGGAACATTCATCAGGATGTATTTTGAATTTTTTGCCTTTAAAACTGCTTTAATTCTGAAAAGAAATTTATCCAGAATAGCTGCTTTTTCGGATGACAATTGTGGCGTTTGAGCCAGAACTGCTTCTGATTTTAAAAGCGTTACCGTTTCCCTCAGTCCATTTTTGAATAAGGTACTTCCGGAACTTACGATATCGCAAATTCCTTCTGCAAGCCCGATATTGGGAGCAATTTCTACGGAACCGGAAATCACGTGGATATCTGAAGTGATTCCTTTTGCTTCTAAAAAATGCTTAAGAGTGTTAGGGTAAGAAGTGGCAATTTTTCGGCCTTGGAAGTAGCCAAGATCATCGGTTTCAACTTCTTTTGGGACAGCAATGGAAACACGGCATTTTGAAAACCCCAGTTTCTCAACAATTTGAAACTGCTTTTGTTTCTCAATTAAAAGATTTTCACCCACAATAGCAATATCCACCACTCCATCTTCCAGATATTGAGGAATGTCTGAATTCCGAAGGTACATGATTTCCATCGGGAAGTTATCTACCGAAACTTTTAGCTGGTCTTTTCCATTGTTGACAAAGATTCCACAGTCTTTAAGAAGCTGCAGGGATTCTTCGTACAGCCGTCCACTTTTCTGAATCGCAATTTTTAATTTACTCATTTCGTCTTTTTGAGTCCGAGCAAATAAAAACTGATCTGTTGAAATTTCTGAAGAGAATTCAGGAAACAAAAAAAAACCGTCTATTTACTCAGACGGTTTTTAAATATTTTTGATTTTAGCACAAACATATATCAATCAATTCCGCCTAACAGAGATGATGATAATAATGATGTAATGCTAAAAATATTGGTTTCATTGTATTGAATTATGATGCAAATGTAGGATTTATTTTTAAAATCCAAAGTTTTTTTAGATAATTTTTTGATAAAGTTCCATCAGATTCTTGGCAATGGGTTCATCATTGAACTGTTGAACAAACTCGAAACCCTTTTCCTCACGGCGTTTTCTTTCGGATTCATTTTCCCACAAAAATTTGATCTTGGCTTTGATATCAAACTCATTGTTAGGATCAATATATACCGAATCTTTTCCTCCTGCTTCCGGCAGACAACTTGTATTGCTGGTTACCACTACTGTTTTGGAGAAAAGTGCTTCTATGATAGGAATTCCAAAGCCTTCAAAGAAACTTGGATAGACAAAAATATCTGCCAGCTTATAAATCACAGCCAGTTCATCCATAGAAACTCCCTCAAGAAACTGCACCTGTGTTTCCATTTTATTTTTTTTCAGGAAGCTTTCTATTTTTTGATAATATTTGGTTTTTTTCCCTACTACCACCAACGGAATTCCGGTGTCTTTGATCGCTTTTACTACATTCAGAAGGTTCTTACGATCTTCAATGGTTCCTACATTCAGAATGAATCTTTCAGGAAGTTTGAATTTGTCTTTAGCCATCTGAATCTGTTCCGCAGACTGTTGTTCTTTAAATGCTTTATGACAGCCCTGATAAATAACTTCAATTTTACTTTCAGGAACTTTTAAGAACTCGATAATGTCTCTTTTCGTCTGTTCTGAAATCGCAATGATCTTATCTGCCATATCAGCCGCTTTTTTAAACTTCCAAAAGTGGATTTTACGATCAAAAAAAGAATAATATTGAGGATATCGTACAAAGATCAGATCATGAATGGTAACGATCTTTTTAATCGGTTTCTGATCCCATTTCAAAGGCAATTCACCAGATAAGCCATGGAAAATATCCGCCCCTACCTTTTGGGCATCTTTTCCCATTTTCAACTGGCGTGAAAACTTTCCTTTTGAGGTTTCTATAAACTTAACATTGGAGCGTTCAAGAATGTCTTTTCCACGCTCAGACTTGTTCTTGTTGAGCAGCAGATATTCATTGTCCGGTTCATATTGAGAAAGTATTCTTACCAGATCTCTTGAATAATTACCTAGCCCTGAGGTGTTATGGAAAAAACGTTTTGCGTCAAAAGCAATTTTCATGCGTGTACCTGTTTTTGAAATTCTTGAAAGGTACCAAAGGTATGACCTTTTTCTTTAAGCCATTCTACAAAGGCATCAAACCTTGCCACCATATCTTTCCCGGAATTTTTCACCGTAAAACCAGGCAATTTGAATGCTTCATCCTTAATGGATGAGAATTCCCAGGGATGAAAATAAATATTCAGATACTTATCTTTTTTCAACACATCAGCTGCCAGCTTTTTATAGAAAGCTAAAGGGAAATTGTGAAAACTTAACCAGAATAAGGGAATTCTGAAATTCGGTGAAACAGAAGCCGGAACCTGCATGACATTTCCTTCATTAAAGTAAGTTCTTGAAACTTTAAGGTTGTTATATCTTCCCGGTAAAAATGTAGGATTAATGGATGAATTGTATAAATATCCTGCTTTTTCCACTTCTTTTTCATCTACCGGCATCATTCTCGGCATTCTTAATCCGGTCACTTTTGTGGAGAATAACTCTTCCAGTCTTTCTCTGGATTCTTTCAGGTGTTTGTCTTCAAATTCTGAATGAAACCAAGTATGAGAAGCCAATTCATGTCCTTCGTTTAATAATCTTTCAATAAGATGTTTGCTGTTTTCTGCAAAGACTACGGTAGAAAAAAAGGTTGCTTTTGCTCCGTGTTTTTTAAGAATATTTAGAATATTTTCAAGTCCGTGCTGAGATATAGAGATTTGTTTATCAAAAGAGATCTCTCCTTTATATTCTAAAGGCATGTCAAACTCCTCGATATCAAAACTTAATAAAACCATTTAAAAATTTTTGTTTTTTATAATATAATTAGGTCTTTCTTTAACCTGTTTAAAGATCTTACCTAAATAAATGCCAATGATTCCCAGGATAATCAGTTGCAGCCCTCCAAAGAATACAATGGTCATAATTAACGATGCCCAACCTGAGATTTCAGTATGCACCACAAATGAATGGATAACATAAGCAACATATCCAATCACTGAAAGCAGTGAAAATAAGAACCCCAGATAAGCCGCTAAATAAAGAGGTTTAACACTAAAGGCAGTAATTCCTGTAAAGGCAAATTTGAGCATTTTTTTCAGGTTATAGCTGCTCTCTCCTGCTAATCTTTCTCCCGCTGTAAAGTCTATTCCGATTTGTTTGTAGCCCATCCAGCTGGTTAGTCCTCTTAAAAACAGATCATCTTCTTTGAAGCTTCTCATTGCTTCTACGGCATTGGCATCCATCAATCTGAAATCAGATCCTCCTCCTTTGGTAAGATTCACATCTGAAAGACTGGATAAAAGCTTATAGAAGACATCCGAGGTTTTCCTTTTGAAATAAGAAATCTGTTTAGGATAAGTTCTTACTGTAAAAACAATATCATATCCTTCTTCCCATTTTTTAATCATTTCTGGGATAAGCTCCGGGGGATGCTGAAGATCGCCATCCATTGAAATCACAGCATTTCCATCAGCAAAATCCATTCCGGCTTTTACCGCCGGCTGATGTCCAAAGTTTCGGGAAAACTCAATAAATTTGACTTCTTCATACTTTTGAGACAGTTCCTCCAGCTTCTTCTGTGTGTTATCTCTGCTTCCGTCATTCACAAAAATGATTTCAAAGGTATAATTCTTCAGTTCCGAAAAAACTTCTTTTATTTTTTCATGAACTAAAGCAACATTCCCTTCTTCGTTGTGGGCAGGAATAACAATAGAAATTTTCTTCATACATTAATTTAAAGTGTAATCCTTTTCAAAATCTTTGGTCATCAATTCGTAAATGACCCTTAACCAAACTACAATACAAGGTACGGCTTTCAAAGAATATTTAATGATATAATTTTGTTTGATAAATTTCGGGAATAAATCCGAAGGTGAAAAGCAGGTTAGAATAATAACAAATACCAGCAACCCGATAATCAAAGGCGTTTTTTCTTTCTGAAGGGTAAACCAGATCATTACTCCTGCTACTGCAATAATATATGTTGGTGATTCTGAGCCTGAACTGAACAATACCAAAAACAGTAATGTAGAGGCCAGGATCATCAATTGAAATGCATAATTCTTATATTGCTTGATTCTGATATATGGCAATGCAAACAAGGGAACCCCAAAAGCCAAAAAAGTAAGATTGGAAATGGATGCATCACCCAAAATTCTTCTTACAAATCCCATTAATGATATATCCTGCATATTTCCCAATATCTGATTATCATTGTTTTTTGAGATCAGTGAGGTTGCCCAGTCTGAATAACTCTGAATAACGAATTGCGGACTGGAGTAAATCATTGGAATGCACAAACACAGCACTGCCACGACAATTCCTGAAAGAATAAATTTGACCTTGT
The DNA here is from genome assembly GCF_003815715.1 of Chryseobacterium sp. G0162. NCBI lineage: Bacteria > Pseudomonadati > Bacteroidota > Flavobacteriia > Flavobacteriales > Weeksellaceae > Chryseobacterium > Chryseobacterium sp. G0162. Next base: position 5,112,283 of record NZ_CP033922.1, read on the forward strand.
TTTTGATAAAGAAAAACTGAGATAATCCTACGATTCCGTAAAGTTTCACAAAAATTCCTACTACAATGGCGGTCGCTGACTGTACTTCTTTTCTTTCGTAAATGAATGTTGCTGACAGCATTAAAAGTCCTACCAAAGCTATATTGAATTGTAAACTTACTGCAGCAGTAATAAATTCCTGCAGACACAATAAAGCAAAAAGTGCCTTTTTAGCATCCGAAAACGGAAGTTTATGAATTGCATACAGGAAAATAGCAGTATTGGCAACATTCCAAAGGGCAATTCCCATCCAATCCGGCATTACCGCAAAAGGAGCAATCAGCAAACTGAAGAAGACTCCATAGTGGTTCATGTCTGAATAGAGCTCAGGATATCGTAAATAGAGATTTTTCTCATCCAGCGTATTAAAGAACACACCTTTGAAAATCAGATAATTGTTAATTGCCTGAGGTCCTCTGGAAAACTTAGAAAGTGCAGTAGCGATGGCTACAATAATATAAACCCCAAATATATATTTAGGGTTTAATAGTATTTTAAGAAATTTTTCTTTCAAAATGGGTTGGTATTAGTTTAAAAACTTAATCTTAAACAGCTACATTATTCTCTCTCAATGCATCATTAAGAGAAGTCTTTTTATCTGTAGATTCTTTTCTCTGGCCGATGATCAATGCACATGGAACCTGATATTCTCCTGCTGGATATTGTTTTGTATAGCTTCCAGGAATTACTACAGAACGGGCAGGAACTCTTCCTTTAATTTCGATAGGCTCACTTCCTGTTACATCAATAATTTTTGTAGATGCTGTTAAAACAACATTAGCCCCTAATACCGCTTCTCTTTCTACATGAACTCCTTCTACAACGATACATCTTGAACCGATGAAACAATCATCCTCAATGATTACCGGAGCAGCCTGTAATGGTTCCAATACACCACCGATTCCAACTCCACCACTCAAGTGAACGTTTTTACCGATCTGTGCACAGCTTCCTACTGTTGCCCAAGTGTCTACCATTGTCCCTGAATCTACATAAGCCCCAATGTTTACATAAGATGGCATCATAATTACTCCTGAAGCTACAAAAGAACCTTCTCTAGCAATAGCATGAGGAACCACTCTTACTCCTTTTTCCGCATAATTTTTCTTTAAAGGAATCTTGTCATGGAATTCAAATGGACCTACTTCAATAGTTTCCATCTTTTGGATCGGGAAATACATTACTACTGCTTTCTTCACCCACTCATTTACCTGCCATCCGTTTTCCGTAGGCTCTGCTACACGAAGTTCTCCGGAATCTAATAAAGAAATAACCTCTCTGATCGCTTTCTGGCTGTCTTCATTTTGTAATAGGTCTCTATTATCCCAAATGTTTTCAATAGTTTGTTGTAACGACATGTTTCTTATTTAAATTAGTTTGAAAAATTATACGCGCCAAAGATACAAAAAAGTTCAGCAAAACGGTTTTTAAGTTTATGCTTTTAATAGAGGCTTAGCATACGCCCAACCCTCTTTTTATAAGTAAGATAAACGGAACCGTGCTGTCTCAGCAAATGTTCTTCTTCAAGACGAATCTGAATCTGCATTAAAATACTTCCTATGACAGCTAAAAAGAAAGTAATTATAGTGGGAAAAGTAAAGAAAAACCCAACAAGACTCACCGTCATTCCAAAAAATACAGGGTTTCTTGATAATTGAAATAATCCGGTTGTAACAAGCTCTGTTTTCATGTGCTCATCTATGCCTATGCGCCACGAATCTTTCATTTGTAGCTGAGCGATGACCACCCAGATAAAGGCTATAAGCATCAATCCTATTCCAAAATATTGAAACAGATCAGAATCTAATATTTGTATTTTAAAATTCTCTCCTGTACTTGGAAATAATAAAGGAATGATCGTATAAATCCATAAAACAATAAGAATCAATTTGAAATACCAGCCAACCAATGCATAAGCAGAATCGTTTTTGGGTAAAACATTCGGGTTTTTGCCAATTTTCTTAGCTACAGCAATGCTGATTCCGAGAAATGAGACTAAAAAAAACAGAATAAAGTAAATAGGAATAAAGAATATGATAAAATCTGTCATGGTTAATTTATTTATGGCAAATTTCAAAGGTTTTACAATGCAATACTATTGCAATATTTTTTCCAAATAATTCCCATTCCCAACAAGTAGATTTTACAGAATAACAGGTAACGTAATCATTCTTAAAAATTCCATTTACATTCAATATAATCATTGAAAACATCAATATCCCTCTCCGTTTATATTGAATAATTATTTCAACAAAAACCTATTTTACAACACAATACAGAACTTATCTAAACTACGGATTTAATACTTGATTTTCTTTTTTTAAACTCTGTCAGACTCATTTGATGTTTCTTTTTAAAGAACTTATTCAAATGGCTTTCATCTGAAAAGCCAAATTCAGTGACAATTTCATTGATTCTCATATCACTGAAAAGAAGTCTGTGTTCAATCAGTCTCAATTTATAATTTAGAATATAATGGGTAATGGTTTCTCCACATTGATTTTTAAAATAGCTGCCAAGATAGGTTTCAGAAAGCCCAAATTCCCTGGCAATCACAGAGACTTTTAAGAGTGCCGGATCGTGGATATTCCCTTGGATATAATTAATAATATCCACTATTCTTTTATCTGTATTGGTTGCTATATGCTCAACCCGCATTTTTGAAATATTCCTTGCTGCAATGACAATAAGTGCATTCACATAATGCAGTGTAAGCTCTTCTTGGTAAATATCCGGGTGACGAATCCCATGAAGAAGTGAATCTACAATAGACTCTACTAACACCACATCAGATTTATTTTGTAAGATACAGCCGGAAAGATAGGAAGCTCCATACAATAAGCACCCTATTGAATTAATACTATTCCACTTGTAATCCTTTACATAACGTTCACTGAATTTCACGAGCAAAAGCTCTGTTTTTTCTTCGACTTCCAAATGATGTTTATCCTCCGGGGTCAGTAATATCAGACTCCCTTTACTATAAGAAGCGATATTGTTATTTATTATGAAGGAACCTTTTCCAGCAATAACATATATGATTTGAAAAAAGGAGAATTGATTGCCTTTTAAGGGGCAATTTTCAGTTTCATGATATTCAACCTTTACCAATTGATCTATATTCTCTCTTTTCATGTGGTAAAAGTACTTATTTATCATTAAAAAATACTGATTTTTTACATTTTTTCTGTCCAAATTTGCCATGTCAAAATTTTTAAAATCAATGAAAAAATCAATCTATGTCCTGGCGCTGGGTGCTTTCGGCATTATTACCACTGAATTCGGAGTTGTGGGTATTCTTCCTACAATCAGCAGACAATTCGGAGTATCCATAGATACAGCAGGATGGCTCCTGAGTGCTTTTGCCATTACTGTTGCTATTTCCTCTCCTTTTATCACCTCATTCACCGCCAAAATAAATCGTAAGTTTCTCTTATGCCTTGTGATGAGCATATTTGTGCTTTCAAATCTTATCTCTGCGTTTTCTACCAACTTTACCATGCTTATGGTTGCCCGTATATTACCTGCAGTACTGCATCCACTTTTCTGGAATATTTCCATTGCGATCGCATTCAAAGAAAAAGGAGCAAAAGGAGTATCTACCGTTATGCTTGGGCTGAGTCTTGCTACCGTTCTTGGTATTCCAATGACTACTTACGCCGCTGATCTTTTCCATGATTGGAAAGCTTCATTTTTCCTGAGCAGCGCTATCAGTTTCATTGCGTTTACCGGATTACTGTTTTTTATTCCTTCCCTGCCTGCAGAAAAGGAAAAATCTGAACAGAGTCAGTTAGCCATACTGAAAAATCCTCTTTTATGGATTAACCTAATTTCCACTATTGGTACATTGGCTGCTATGTTCTCCAGCTACACCTATCTTACTGCTTATCTTGAAGAAATTACCCGAATGGATGGAGCTCAGATTAGTATTATGCTACTCCTTTTCGGAGGGATGGGAACTCTTGGCAATTGGCTTATGGGGATCGCTTTAAGCCGGAATGTAAAACTCACAACAAGATTGTTTTTACTTCTCCTGATGTCAGTTCAAATCCTGGCTTATTTCCTTGGCGGAGCTTTTATTCCTATGGTCATCATTGTTTCTTTTTGGGGGATGATTCATACAGGTGGTTTTTTGGTTTCAAATATCAGAACTACACAAACTATTCCTCATCATGCCCTGGAGTTTGTTAACAGCCTGCTTACATCCTCTTTTAATATTGGAATTTCATTAGGCGCATTTCTTGGAGGAATAGTCAGTTCCTATTATGGAGTTCAACATGTTCTTTCTGTGAGCGTCTTACTTCTTACAGCTACGTTTGTTCTAAGTTTCTTTTCTTTCCCAAAAAACATAGCAACAGATGATAAAAATGAAGACAATGAACTCATAGCACCTGTTTGTGAACATATTTAACCCATACATAATAATATAAAGAAAGCAACTCTATTTTTTCATAGAGTTGCTTCTCATTAGGTGATCACTAATGCTAATGGAATAAGTTGATAATATTAAAAGATCCGTTACTATCGAATTAAAATGCAGGATTACAGAATAACCTGCGGTTCCACTTACCTTATCTCATAAATAATAAACTCCATTGTTTTCTCAACATGTTTATCTTCAATGATTCCTGTTGCATATTTGCCATTCTGTCCAGCATTATATTTTGTAAGATAAGCTTGATTGATCTCTTCAGTAAGTTGATCTTGGTCTGCAGGCATTGTAGCTTTGATATTATATATTGTATTACCACACCTGATTTGTCCTTCGGAACATCTAAGAAAGGTGTTGTACCAGCTTTTTTCAGCAAATCCCCATGATCTTGCAAAAATTCTGTTTTGTACAACGACCATCCAGATTTCCAGAAAACCAGGTCTTTCTGATCCGGCTTTTATTCCGATAAGATTATGTATTCTAATGTACTCTAATGCTTTGCTTTTATTCATTTTCATAAGTTTCTGTAAAGCTAAGGGATGAAATTTTGAATAAAAACTTTTTTATGCAGATGAACTGAAATCAGATGTATGTGACGTACTTATTAATGTAGTCTGATTATTCTTAAAGCATCATTTTATTGATGACATCAAGAAGACAGTCTTTATAACTTTTGGCAACGGTAATTTTTAGATTTCCACATAACAATTGATTATCTTCAAAAGATTCAATATTGGTCAAGTTAACGATATAGGAATTATGAACCCGCATAAATTCTTCCGGCAGGTTTTCAATCAGATCTTTAAGTGTTCTGTAATAGATGTATCTGTTTTGATCTACGGTATGCACTTCCACATAATTTCCGAGACCTTTTATGATATTGATATCTTTAAAGAAAAGTTTTACCAGTTTTTTATCTGTTTTAATAAAAGCAAATGTCCGGTTTTCCATAAAAATTATTATAAAACTCTTTGGGCATGAAGATAAGCTTTATTCCAGTACTTTTCGTTCAGGGATGAAATAATAACTCCTTTTGAAGTGGAAGCGTGAATGAATTTCACTTCTCCGTCCGGGCCGATATCATGAACAATTCCTACATGAGAAACTCTACTTCCTCCAGCGGTAGCAAAAAATAACAGATCACCAGGCTTTACATCCCTTATATCAATATTCTTCCCTGCTGCAGCTTGATCGGTTGATCTTCTTGGAAGATTGAAATCATTTTCTTCGAAAACCTTTACCGTAAATCCGGAACAGTCGAAGCCTGAAGAGGTATTCCCTCCAAATCTGTATGGAGTTCCAATGTATTTCTCAGCATCTTTTAAGACATCATTGATGGATCTCGAAACTTTTCCATCGAATTTAGAATCCAGTTTCCTTAGATTTTCAGATTTTGCTACTGTTTTGGACCCTGATTTCTTACTGGAAGAAACATTTTTTGAAGATCCGCAAGATACTACAAAAGCAGAGGCAATCAGCAATACAGAAAGCTGCTTTATATTCAATTTTTTTTCAAATAATCCTGATCCCATACTCGTCTGATTTTTACTTGATTAACGATTGATGTACAAATATACATTTTATATTTTAATTATGGTATAACTATACTACAACTATATGATAAATATATGTTAAAATTTTGATTTCCATTATTTATTACTATATTTGGAATTCAATTTTGGCGATATGGCAACATATGAAAGTCTCATCAAGATTAAAGGTTCTGTAGGAGACCTTGTTTTTTATACTCTGAATGGAAAAAATGTAGTTCGGAAGAAAAGCGGGTTCAATAAAACGGCTTTTAAAAAGGATCCGTCTTATGAAAAAGTAAGACAAAACAGTTCTGAATTCGGGCATTGTTCAAAAACCGGGAAGATCATCAGAAACAGTCTGGAACTTTATCTTAAAGAAACAGGAGATGCCCTACTCTACCAGAGGTTTGCCAAGCTGATGACGGAAATAAAAAATCTGGATACCATTTCCGAAAGAGGAAAACGTACAGTTGAAAACGGTCTAAAGACTGAGGAAGGAAAAAAACTTTTGAAATCTTTTCAGTTTGGAGAAATAAAAAATGTATTAACAGAAGTTGAGCATCAGGATCATAGCCTTCGTATCAAAAGAGATAAAAATGCAAGGGGAACCATCATTACCTTAAAGCTGGATTTAGAAAATTATGCGGTTGAAAAGGTTGAAGAAAACCTGTCTTTGAATGAATCTCCGATCTCTTCTTTTAAAGAATATTTTTCAGATGATAATTTTCTTCTTTATTTTTTGGTGCTGAGAAATGAAAATAATGAAATTTCCCATATGGGATTTGTATAAATAAAAAAGCCTGCAAAATTGCAGGCTTTTTTATTTTATTTCTTGTCTCCTTTCCAGGTTCCGTATTGTGCCGGAGTTGGAAGGGTATTTGACCAATTTCCGTTTCCTTTTTTATCCGGATTAAGTTTTCCTTTGAATTCTCCTTTTGAAGGAAGACCTACTGTTCCTACCAGATCTCCACTATTACTCAAATTACCGGAAATATTATAATTCTCACTACTTACGTCAGAATGCATCGTTCCTGATACTTTCCCTGTTTTATCAACCACAAAATTCCACACTCCTTTATCACCTCCTTCATAAGTTCCAGACCATGTTCCTACATAATCATAAATGGTATCATCATCTGAACTGCAGCCGATAAATAAAAATGCCGTTAGTAAAAGTAAAAAAAGTTTCTTCATAGTTTCAGTAGTTTTATAACCAAAAAAATCCTGTTATTCTCTATGCATTATATTCAGAAATATCCTGTTATAGAGAATGAGCTTAATATTTATTATTTTTTATTTCGTGCAAATCTACTAATTTTTTATTCAAATTATCTGAATTTTAATGAGTAGACAATATTTTTGTTAAAAAGCAACACATTTCGGCTAAAATACAAATATTTTTCAAACAAAATTTAATAACATAGAATTTTGAATTAATGTCTAAAACTTATTGTTTAAAATATTAATCAATAGTCAAATTTTTAGATATAATTTTAGATGTAACATATTTTTAATTAGTTTTTTATTCTTCATTAATACATATTTCTTACCTTAGTGAAAAATTATAAACGTATCTAAAAAATACCATGAAAACAAAGACTTTTTTTTTGACAGCACTTGCTTTGTGTAGTTTCGCTAGTGCTCAAGTTGGAATTAACACATCGACCCCCACAAACACGTTGGATGTTAATGGATCGGTGAGAGTAAGAGGGCTTTCAAATCCTGACAATAAAATCGTTGCTGCTAATGCACAGGGAGTTCTAATGCTCATCTCCCCTGAGGAGATTTTTGCTCCTAAAGCTTTATTAAATACTTCCATGGCTTCCACTGAGCAAAGATTCACAGTATATGAAGGAAAATGTTTTCAACCTACAGACAATGCTTCTTCCTGTACTGTTTCTTTAAATCATTATACTTCCTGTGCAGGGTTTAGTAATCCCGTAGATACACAAGTAGTGGTGGGACAAAGTATTAATACAGCTAACGGGCAATTCTTAGGTTCATGGACAGCCCGATATATTGATAACAAAGGATTTTCAAATACTGCTGCTGTTGCCAACCAAACAGCACCGGATTATCCCAGAATTTCTTATCCGAGTGCTAATTCTGTAAATTATTTAGGAAGTGGAAATTTTAACGGGCAGTGCAATACGGATCTGGTGACAACTATAAACCAGACCACTGGAGATATAAAAATAGAATCTGTAAAGAGAAGTATGTATGCCCATTTAATATACCTTCTATCTGTAGCACGTTCAAGAAGTTTATAATAAGAAAATCAAAAGAGATAAAAAAAGACTGATTGTAATCAGTCTTTTTTTAGTATAAACCTAAGAAAAATATAAGTCCTTCATCTTTGGTTAATTCATCCCATTATTTATGTTTCAATTATTAGATTGACTTACCATTTATATTCTTTCAGGCTAATAAGTCCACAGGTATTCAATTGATTAATAAAAGATGATGTAAAAGCTGCGGGTTCCAAATACAGTTTTTCCAGTTTGCTAAGACCTTCCACATTGATTTTTCTTAAAGGATTGCCATTAAGATCGGCTTCTTTAAGTTCAGAAAAAGGTCTCAGATCTATTTCTGTTATCAAATTTTTTGAAATGTCCAATTCCTTGATATCAAAAGAGCCCTCAGCTTTAAATGTTCTTAGTTGATTTCTGAAAAGTTGCACATTTTCCAATTTAGGCTTTTTGCTCAGATCTATTGATTCTAGCTTGTTTACATTGATTCTTATGTCTTTTAACTCTACAAGCCCGGAAAGATCCAGAGCAGATAATTCATTTTGATCCATAAAAATCACTTCAAGGTTTGTACAGCCTTTTAATTTGAGTTGTGTAATTTTATTATTGATTCCATAAACATATTTGAGGTTCCGCATCCCTTCAAGATCTACAGTATTTACTTTGTTGTCAAGAAAGGCAAAGTCCTCAAGGTTTGTAAAATTTTTAATCCCTACTACCGAAGAAATACCGGCATTATTTACATGCAGTTTTTTAATATTGATTACTTCTGACTTCTGGATATTACCATCTCTGTTTGTATCAAGACCCTGAGCAATTAGAGCTGATTTAAAATTTTCATCCGGAAAACTAATGATCTGTGCTTTTAGAGTAATACTACTGAAATACAGATGAATGAGAATTATTATAACTGGTTTCATGAGTTTTATTTTTAATGATTAGTTTTTGAGTAAACAGTGATTCGCTTCTAAGCGCCTGGTTATTTAGCGATATTGACAACAGTAGCTTTGTTATTTCCCAGCACCTCAATATAATCACCCACTTCTTCTTCATAAGCCTTTGATTCATATCTTGTTTCTGTTGGGAAAGAACCACCACCCATCTGAATTCCAATCATGTTTTTGTTGGCAACCACTGGTCCGGACTGAACCTGATTACCTCTAACTTTCTCCCATGTTACCAGGCTTACAATATAATATTTTCCAGGTTTTATATTAGTGAATACAAAATTGCCTTTACTATCTATGGTCTTAGTTTCGATACGGGCCATGGCTGCTTCTTTTGTCATTGCTGCTTGTTTCTTCCGGCTGTTAAATTTCTTTTTAAGCTCAATATATTCAGTAAGATGTGGAGTGACAGGATATAATAAAACTTTCTCTAAATAGCCAGGATAATTGACATATCCTCTTTTTTTAAATGAAATAGTGCCTTCAATACTCCCATTGCCTTTATCAAGCATTTTATAAGTTTCTTCTTTATTAAAAGAAGCTGTAGGAAGAACATATTCTATGTTCCTTTGTGCTTTTGCATTAAAGTAAAAACATAACAGGAATATCAAAATACAACAAGTGTATTGTCGGGGATAATGATTAGTTTTTATCATAGTTAATTATTTAAAATATTGGTGATTTTGTATTTTTATCTAACAGGCTTATTTTTAAAATGAAACAGCATTCCTATACCTGAATCTGAATAAGATGATTATTGTTTTATCCTATTCTTTCTGCAAAATTAGCCCATTCTTTATCCTATAAAATGATCGTTTTCCATTTAAAATGGTCATTTTATTTTTTCTTCAGTGGGTAATAGAAAAAGTTTATTCAAGTAAAATTGCCTTCCCAAGGTTTGGAAGCATTAAACAACTGAAAAACAATCTTTTACCATTCTCCCTCATTTTAAAGAGGAAATCAAAAAGTTTGATACTAACCTGGAATATCTGCTCACACATGCAAAAGATAATGTTGAAAAGTCAAAAAAATAGTGACTCAGATTATTGCAAAATATAAGGACATACTCTTTTTGTTAGCCATTAATCCCACAACCAATATTCAACCACTTTTAAAACAAATTAAATAGAAAAAAGACTGATCACGATCAGTCTTTTGTATTGATAAACATTATTAAAGTTCAACATTGTTATTTGATACTGTTTGCCCAGTCATCCATATAGTTTTCAAAAACAGTAAGAGGCATGGCTCCTCCTTTCAAAATAGTATCATGAAAATCTTTGATATTAAATTTAGAGCCTAACTGCGCTTTGTATTTATCACGCAGTTCTCTTATTTTCAACTCTCCGATTTTATAAGAAAGTGCTTGTGCAGGGTTTGCCATATAACGTTCTATTTCAGCAGTGGCAAACTGTTCAGAAACGGGTTCGTTATCCATCATATATTTAATGGCTTCTTCACGTGTCATTTTTCCTGTGTGCAAACCGGAATCTACTACTAAACGGATCGCGCGATGCATCTCTGTGCCTAGCGCACCAAGCTGATGATACGGATTGGTGTATACTCCCAGGTCTTTCCCCAAAGATTCAGTATATAACGCCCACCCTTCTACAAATGCTCCATTCATATACTTTTGACGAAATTCCGGAACAGAGGTATTTTCATATTGAATACTGATCTGATAATGATGTCCTGGAATAGCTTCGTGTAAAAACACACTTTCCATATCCATATTGGTGATGTTGATCTTTGTTGGGTCCAAAATAGGAGCATAAAAAATACCGGGACGATTAGCAGGAAGATTCCCAGGAAAGTATTGTGGTGATGCTGAAGCTGCTCTAAACTCTTCTGTCTTACGGATTTCAAAAGGTGTTTTAGGAGTAATCCCGAAATACTTCGCCAGGTTAGGTTTTATTTTGTCATAAACATTCTGATAAGCTTCTAACACTTCTTTGTCTGTTTTGAAAGGCATGAACTGCTTATCGGTTTTCATAAATTCAAATAATTCAGGAAGTGAACCTTTAAAACCGATAGATTTCTTAATCTTTTCCATCTCTGCCGTGATTCTTGCTACTTCAGATAAGCCTAACTGATATACTTCTTCCGGATCTTTATCAATGGTTACCATAGAAAAAATATAGTCTTTGTACATTTCTTTTCCATTGGGGAAAACATTGATTCCTGAAGATGAGCGTGCTTTCGGCAGATATTCATTCTGGAAAAAATCTGCAAGTTTCTGTAGGGATGGGAAAATATTTTTAGCAAGAACCTCTTTAAAGTCTTTACTTAAACGGCTCTGCTCTTCTTTTGAAAAATCCTTGGGAAAATTTTTTATGGGTTCATAGAAAGAAGATTGATCGTTATTTTTCGCCAGTTGCTGTAGTTGCGGAATGATTTTCACCACCAAAGACTTCGGCAAAACAACGCCTGCTTTGATCCCTTTTTGCATATTTTGTATAGAGACATCCGTCCATCTTGTGAAAGCCTGACAGCGTTTCATCCAATTCTCATAGTCTTTTACCGTTTTGAAAGGCTGTGCTGAGCTGCCGGAACCCAACATCGCCATATACGTAGGAATACTCCCCATCTGATCGATAGGCATATATTCCTGATGATATTTTTCTGTTTTCAGAGCAATTTGCAGGTCATTTTCTAAAATTGCCAGTGAAATACGGTCTTCTTTATTCAAATCCTGATTTTCAAAAGGTTTCAGAAGATTGGTATATTTTACATAAAAATCATGGATTTTTTTGAGTTGGTTTTCATCATCAGCAGGAAGCTGATCGTTATACCCATCAATGCCGTTAAAGGTTGCACTTAACGGGCTTAGTACATTTGACTCTTTATAGTATTGGTCAAAAACCTGATGTAATTTGATATTCTTTTGTTGCGCACTCATGCAGGAAACAATAACAGTGCTGAGTAAAGCCAGCTTATGCTTCATCATATTTTTATTAGTTTATGGATCTGAACAATAAAAATACATTAATTATTCTATTATCCTACTACTAAATAAACTAATTAGCAATTTGACATTCAAGCTAATACTATTGCTTGACTTTCCGTTCTCTAGTTGCCAGCCAACAGAGTACCGATCCCGCACAAACCATTACAGCTCCCTGCCAGAAAGAAAGTCCCAATGTTGTAGAAAGAAGTACTGAAGACAATGCAGAAGACAAAACGGGAATAAAATAAGACGCTCCTGTTAAAACAGTAACATTACCATTCAGAATTCCGATATTCCAGGCTGCATAACCAAATCCCATGGCAGATGCAGCAAGCAAAAGATATATAACCGAAGACAAATTGATCTGTATACTGGCTGAATCCCCAATGATAAGATATTTGATCCATAAAGCAACGGCAACCATTATAAAAAATAGCGTTATCCCATTTACACCATTGGCAATACGAACGGTAATCACACAATAAGCAGACCATAGCAAAGCTCCAATAAAGGCCAATCCATAACTTAGCGGATTAGTTTTAATATTGGCCAGCATTTGAGAAATGTCTAATCCCTGCTCTCCCCCCAATACCCAGACAATTCCCAGCATGGACAGAATAATTCCCGGAGCAATCAGCCAGTTTGTTTTTTTATTGGCAAAAAGGATGGCTGCCACCATCGTAAATGTGGGCCACAGATAATTAACCATTCCTACCTCAATAGCCTGTTTGCTATTGGTAGAATATCCTATAGAAAGAGCCAAACAAAGTTCATAAGAAACCATAAGCAACCCTCCGTATATCAAATATTTCTTTGGAAATTTTGATAAGGGAACCCATTTCATCGTAAAAAGCAAAAACACTGAAGCTACCGTATATATTAATGCTGCCCCCACAGTGGCTCCAAAGGAATGGCTTACTTCTTTGATAAGTCCTACAATAGAAGACCATAGAATAATAGCACAAAATCCGATAGCTGTGGCTTTGGTTTGTTGGGTCATGAAGAAGTTTTTATTTGCTTGTTTATGATGATGAAAACAAAAATAAGGAAAAATTGAAATTGACAGCAAAATATCCAAAATTATAGGAAAAACAAAATAACGTATTAGTTTTATTATTCTGTATTCCTTAGTTAGATAGCAAAATACGATCTTCCGTTTTTTGTAATAATTGAACCAAAGTTTTATTGATAAGTAATTGATTAAAAACTTCGCTTATTATATCTTTATTTTACTACTCCCAAAAACACAAAATCTCCGGGAGAGCCGGAGATAAAAACACAAATGATGAAAAAAAATTATTTCGAGCCACAAAATTAGATTTATTACCCCCATATATTATGATAGAAAAGCGTAAAAAAATGATAATAAATTACCCCCAATAAGTTTTAATAAAAACTATCTTTCGATGGATTGCCTAAATTGTGTTGGAGTCACCCCTGTTTTTGATTTAAAAAATTTAGTAAAATTAGTAAGTTCCTTAAAACCCAAATTGTAAGAAATCTCACTAATATTTAATTTATTATACATCAGATTTCTTTTAATTTCTAATATCATCCTGTTAATTAACCACTGTTTGGGTGTCTCCTTCTCTACTTTAAGAAAAGCTTTTTGAAGTGTTCGAAGCGTTATATTCAATTGTTCACAATAATAGTCAAGACTTAAATGTCCATTTAGGTTTTTATTTACAAGCGATTTAAATCTAGCAACTAAAAGTTTATCTCCACAAAAGTCCAGGTTAATTTTAGAATGTATGGATATCTCTTCCGCAATCAGAAGTATGTTAAACAAATAGTTATTTAATATAGTACTCTGTACGTCCCTATATGGCCTGGCCAATTCACTTTTTATGTAATCGAATAGAGCGAATACTTCTTCAAACCGATCTTCTAAATTGAAATATCTTATGTTCAAAGGATCATTAAACAAACTGGTTTCACTATAAAATTGAGTTTGAGTACTGTTCTGGCAAAGAAAATCTTCAGTAAAAATCATGACCTTACTTTTATAATTAACAGGACCGTTAAACTGGCAAATCTGATTGGGGGAAGCAAACAAAATGTGTTTCTCCTTAATATCTATTGTTTTAAAATCAATATTAATTGTTCCTTCACCTTCACAAAAAAGATGGATACAGTTAAATAGTATTTTATGTGGTTGAAAAAGCTGAGTAGGTCGAGTCAGTAGAAGATCAGATATTCCTTTTGTTGTGATAAAATGAAGACTATTTTCACTATGCAAAAAAGGTTCAATTTTAAAATCCTCCATAAAGTTATTTTTTTATAATTAAATATATAAAAAACATTAAAACTATCTTATTATAATCACTCACCATTCATTATATTATAAGTCTCAACCGCTGTTCTGACGTATATTTTACGGATATTGCTCTTTGCGCTTTTAAGAAATAAAAGAGGCTGTAAATTTGCTCTAAATTTTATAAAACCCAAACAAAACACGCTAATAAACAAACCGTTAAAGAATTCTATAGATTATCATTTGGTAACTAATTTTGTCACAATCTTTACGAGTTTATATGAAAAATCTGCAATTTTATGTGAAAAAGAAAAAACCTGCAATTTTTTTGCAGGTTTTATAGCTTTAGCACTATTTGTAAAATACTCGTGGAGAATACGGGATTCGAACCCGTGACCTTTTGACTGCCAGTCAAACGCGCTAGCCAACTGCGCCAATCCCCCTTTTTTAAAGCGATACAAAAGTAAGTATTTAAATGGTATATGCAAATATTTGCGTAAATATTTTTGAAATTTGATAGTTAAAAAACTTAATAGCTCATTATCAAGAGTCAAATTTTCATTATAGAAACCGCTTTAATGGTAATTCATCTCCGCAAATTAATGATATTACTAATAACCAAGATGAAATTCATAACAAAACAAACCATTATAAAGGCTTTTTTTGTAAAAAATTAGAAGATCTGATTTTAGTACCTCTAACGGCTGCCTATACTACTGAAGATAGTTGTTTTACTTTAAACAATCAATCTATCAAATGGGTTAGTTACATAGATAAAGTAGGTTTTCCGATCAAAATTATTTTATCATTTCTTTTTAAGCATTCAATTACTCCTCCATTAATGCTTTTTTTAGCTTTTTCCATTGAGATTTTTTTTAATTTTTCATTATTTAAATATGTTGTTTTGATGCTAAACAGCATATAACTCTCTATCATTAGACTTAAAATAAAAAAACATGAGAAAAAGTGAAAATTTGCTGATATTTCTCAATATTTATTTTCAAATAAATATGTATATTTTTCTCAAAAAAGTCTCATTTAACATTAATTTATTCATATAACCAGCTACAAACTAAAGTGTTAAAGAAAGTTAACATATCATAAAATAATCAGCAATCATGCTCATTCTTCGACATTTACAAAATCCTGTAAAAAATATTTAATACTTAATTAAAAAATAAATTTTCATCTTTGCAGCCTTAAAATCAAACACGCTAGTTTATTTCATGAGCATTATTTTAAAAAAGCGACTTCTTATAGCGCTTGTATTACCAACGGCCGCCTTGTATTACGGGCAGAGTACGAAGGATTCTTTAGAAAAATCTAAATCTATTGATGAGGTGATGTTGGTAGGTAGAAACCTTTCCCAAACAGCCAAAGAGAGAAAAACACCTGTTGCAGTTTCCAACATTAAGGCTGCTGAAATTCAGGAAAAACTGGGAAACAGAGAATTCCCTGAAATTATGAAGTCTACCCCTTCGGTATACGTTACCAAAGTAGGTGGTGGATTCGGAGACAGCAGAATTAACATGAGAGGTTTTGATGGTGCCAATATTGCGGTAATTATCAACGGACAGCCTGTTAATGACATGCAAGGAGGTACTGTCTACTGGTCTAACTGGACTGGACTAGCAGATATTGCAAGCTCTATTCAGATTCAGAGAGGCTTAGGAGCTTCTAAATTTGTAGTACCATCTGTAGGGGGAACGATCAATATTGTTACCAAAGCTACTGATTCTGAGCAAAAAGCAATGATTAAAGCGGAAGCTGGTAACGACAACTACTCCAGACTTTCAGCAATGTATTCTTCCGGCTTGAAAAACAAATGGGGAACCACAGTATTGCTTTCCCGTTGGCAAGGTGATGGTTACATCAACGGAACTAAAGGTGAAGGTTATTCATGGTTTTTCTCAACAGGGTTTAAACCGAATGAAAAACATGCGTTCAATTTTATTGCAACCGGTGCACCACAGGTACACGACACAAGAAGATCTTCTGCAACCGGAGCTAATGTAGCAACCCTACAGCAGTTCGAAACTTACGGAAGAAGATACAATCCGCAAACAGGAATGCTGAATGGATCTCAATTCAATTTAGCACCTAACTTCTACCACAAACCAATTGCTTCATTGAACTGGGATTGGAATATTAATGACAACCTGAAATTATCCACAGTGGTTTATGGCTCTTGGGGACGCGGTGGTGGAGGTACCGGACTTAACGGTTCTATTGTACAAGGTAAAAATACCATGAACTTCATGAATAGTAATGACGGTACCATCAATTGGGATATGATTTACCGTTATAACAGAGGAGGTTCTGTTACAGATTATAATGGAAATACCTTCCAGAAATCTACTTTTACAGCTCCTACAGGTTCTCCTACTGATTACAACGGACAATATGTAAGTACTTTAAACGGAACTACCGGTATCGTTAGAAAACAAAGTATTAATGCTCATGACTGGTACGGAGTAATTGCAGATCTTAATTACAAAAAAAATAACTGGACTTTTAACGGAGGGATCGATCTTAAAACTTACAAAGGAGCTCTTTATGATATTGTTACTGATATGCTAGGATCAGATGCTTTATTTGTAAAAAATACAGTGAACGCTCCCAATGGTTATTATGTAGACCGTACAGTAAAGCCGGAACCTCTTACCAAAACAGGTAATACTCAGAAAGTATCTATCTACAACGAAGGGCTGGTAAAATGGGCCGGTGTATATGGAATGGTTGAATATAGTTCTGAAAAACTAAGTGCATCTGTTCAGGGGTCAGTTTCTGAGCAGTATTATAAGAGAAGAGACTATATGCTTTATACTCCTGGAAATCAAGATACCAAATGGTATCACAAAACAGGTTATATTGTAAAAGGAGGGGCTAACTACAATATTGATGATCATCATAATGTATTTTTTAATGCAGGAGCTATTTCAAGACAGCCTTTATTCAATGCCCTGTTCCCTTCTAACCAGAACATCTACAACGATGCGAAGAATGAAAGAATCTTCTCTTTAGAACTAGGATATGGCTTCAAATCCCGTTATATCGATGTTAATATCAATGCGTACAGAACGCAATGGGATGACAGGTTCATTTCAAGAACATTTAACGCAGGAGCTGCAGATGTTGCTAAGTTCTCTCAATTAAAGCTTGGAAATGCTTATTTCTACAATGCACTGAATGTTGGACAACTTCACCAGGGTGTTGAATTGGAAGCGAAAGCAAGACCTTTTGCTAACCTTAGATTGAGAGGAATGGTTTCATTCGGAAACTGGAAGTACAAAGGAAACGCCAATTTCAATATTCTTGATGTTCAAAGCAACCAGGAAGTTGCCGGAGCAACAGGGATGATCAATATCAAAGATCTAAAAGTTGGAGATGCTGCACAAACTACAGCAAGTTTAGGTGTTGATTATAACATTACCAAAGCATTCAGTATTGATGCTAACTGGGAATATTATGACAAATTATATGCTCAGTTCAACCCTATTAACTTCCTTACAGAAGCCGACAGAGAAAGAGGAATTGTAAAATTACCTAGCTACAATCTGTTTGATGTAGGAGCAAGCTACAAATTCGAAATCGGTCAGAAAAAATCTTTAACCTTAAGAGCGAATGTTTATAACTTATTCAACAAATATTATATTTCTGAGCTAAGTTCTAATATTCATGCTACTGATAAAATTGCTACAGGCCCGGGTGCTGGAAAGACATACCAGGAAGCAGGTAGAGTGTATCAGGGTGTTGCAGATGCCAATACAGGTTTCTTAGGATTCGGAAGAACGTGGTCTGTGGCTGCGACTTTCAGATTCTAATGATACCTTCTGAATATAAAACAATTGAACCCGTCACTTTTGACGGGTTCTTTTTCTTTTAAAATAGGTGATTATTTTTCTCGTTATGGGATTCCATAAACAATGATGATTAAGTATTTTTACTTTTAAAGAAATTATAATTATGAAAGAACTACTTTTTTCTTATTTCATTATTGGCTTATTTGGATTAGTAATTGGATGTGCAATATCATATCATGTGATACGGATTGCGGTTTCAGATGCTATAAAAAAAATCGAAATGTATGTTAAAGAAATAAATGATAAATTAGACCAAACAAAAAACTAAAAATTATTTTTTGGTAATGGATAAAGACATAAAAAATTATATCATCACCTATTTCAAAAATCTCATGACTGAGGATGAGAAATTAGCATTAAGCTATCATATGTACACCTATAAAACTTCCGATAGTCATGAAATGAGAAGAAAAATGATAGAGAAAGGATCGGTAAGCTCTGATCCTGAAATTGCTGTTTTTTTGAAAAATGGTTATGATGAATTTGAGCTCAATGTAGCACAAAGGATAGTGGCAGAGTCTTCAGAAAAAATATTTTTTAATACCTGTCCACAATGTAGTAGGCTGGCCCGAACTCCCTATGCAAAGCAATGCAGATATTGTGGGTACAGTTGGCACAACGGAGTGGCAAAATTTAAAATAGATGGTGCTTTTCAGCTTACTGGCAGAGGTTTCTACCTGCTTGGAGAAATTATAGAAGGAGAAATAAATCCTGGCCAATTAATAGATTTAGAAGCACTGGGACTTCATAAAAAAATTAAAATTGAATCTATTGAACTAGGTAATAAACCTGCCAATAGCGGAAAGCTATGGAATGGTATAGGACTGGGAACCAATGAACTCACTGAAGAAGATAAACAGTATATAAAACAACAATCTTCTCTTCACCCTATAATCAATATTATTACCTTACCTTAGGATTATGTATCTAATAGATATGTTTTTACTTCGGAACTAAAGGAAGCAGATTAAACAGTTTCTTATAGTCTATATTCTTTCATCAATTGATTAAAAAATTATCCATTATAAAAATATTTCCGCCATTATCATACTTACGTTCACCTACTATTCAAATCCATATCAATCAGATAGGCTAAATGCTCGTGCATTTTTTCCACAAAATGAAGTTCAGCATTCAGAATCTTTGCCGTTGTTTTTTCGAAATTGTATTTTGTTTTGATACTGAATTCAAACTGGTCAATAGAGAAATCTTTCTCTTTATTATAAAGTTTTTTAATATGACTTTTCATCAATTCATCCCGGTTATTCAGCACAGAATGAAACTCTACAAAAAGGATATTGTTTTCCTCTTCAAGTTTTACCAGTTTTAACTGATAGTTGTACTTTACTCCATCAATTAGTCTGGATCGGATATTCGATGGACTGAATAGAAAACTATAATATTCATTAGGGGGGAAAATCAGGCTGTAAAGTTCCGGTAATAAAAGAATGTACTGCAGATTTTTCTTCAGTTCTACGTCAAAGTTTTTCAGTCCTTTTTCATAATTGGAAATAAACTTGATCTGGTCTTTTTCTTCAGGAAATAGGGTTGCCAACTTATTCTCTTTCCATTCTTCCCAGTTCTTCCAAAGATCCTCTTTATTTTCAACGGAAAGTATTTTCCCATTGAGATCTCTTTTCAGTTGAATATTACGGGAAATATCTGCAAGGGCAAGGCTTTGCAGCAGAAAAGGTTTCATCACATGATCTTCAGTATCACCTGTGATTTCCTGTAATTTTATAGTGTTCTCAATATATTTTTCACCTTTTTCCTGCTCAATAACAAGATCTGATGAGGTTTTTAAAGAAATTGGGGGATTTTCTTTACCCATCAGAAAGGTATTCTCAACCTTCAGGGTATATTCCTGCAAGAATTTTTCCAGTTGAAGAAGGGGAATATTTTCCCCGAATAAAAAATTTGAAATACTCATTTCATTAAAGTGGTGTACTCTGAATACTTTTTATCTATGAAAAATTAGTTTTTATATATTTCGTCCATACTTCTTTTATAAAATATGTTATTTTGATAATAATCTCATTTACTTTGAAATAATCAGTTTAAATTTCTTGTAATAAATCTCCTTCTTTTAAAATTTTATTATATTCACATAAGGAATCATAATTTCCAAATGCAGATGTTATTTTATTTAAGATCAAGAAATTCCGGCTTTAGTATATTTTTGTAGTCCAACAAATATTCATAATCTTTGTAGTTTTGTGGCCTTCTAATAAAATTGTGAGAAACATTTACTTTTGTTTTTTTTGCTTCTGTTTTACTTTTATTATTTTTCTTATCAAAAGTAGTTTCAAAAATATTTGTATTACCGCTTAATTTGAAAACTAATTCATTTTGAATATTAACTAAATCATCTTCATAGATACTATTAACTTGACTCAAAAAAAGATCATTATTGGGAAAAGGCTCATCCCTATCTTCTTTAAATGATATTTCCATATTAAACTTATCATATACTAATGATAAATAAATAAACAAATTACCTCCATTATAAGTTAAAAACTCAACTGTAATATCATTATAGTTATTATTAATATAGGCCAATGGTTTTTCATCATTAAAGATCATAATATGATATTCTTTATTATTTTCAAAAGCATATTTCGCCCAATTCTCAACATTTTTTGCTGCCTCTTTTTCTTCTTTCGATGATTTTTTTTCTATTATTAAATCATTAATATTATCCAATGTATCTTGTTCGGACATTATCTCATTTGACAAATTATTATATTGTAAAAATTTATAAGTAATCATATTTATAATCCTTTAATCTGTGATATATCATCTATAATTGTTACACCCCTTTTTTTTGCGTAATCCAAAACTTCTTTTGAAACCCCACTCATATTTTCAACTTGAAGATAAATTTTTTCTCCTAGCTTTCCAAATTCGTCTGATTTTGAACCTGCATATTTTGCTGCATCATTAATATAGTTTTTTGCAGTTGGTGTAGCTACTTTACTTAAGTCGGTAGCTTTACGTTCAATAATACCTATACCTTTAATGTAACTATCAACGAAGCCTTTCTTCCCATTTTTTAGAGAAACAAATAGTTCTGATCTAAATATTTTACCTGCATTTGTTGCTAATTCTTCTGTAAAAGCATTCATTACATTATTAAAACTATTTCCCCTCATAATATTCTGAAACCATTTCTGAGATTCCAAAATCATTTGAGACAAACATCTACCAGAATTATGAACCAGTAAAGCTAAGAGGCCTACAAAATAGGTATGAAAATGGGCTACCGTAAAGTTATAAACTTTTTTAGGTTCATAGCTATATTCTGTTTTTTCAATGGTAACTTTCTCATCATTTTTGGTTAGAATTTTTTCGCCTACTTCTAATTCTGAGGCATCTTTCCAGCCTTCTTCAGTATAGAAAGGATGGGTAGCCGTTGTTTCAATCACTTCAGCTTCCGTATAAATACTAATGGTATGGTCACTTTCATTAATGATAAGATCAATAACCGGCTGAAGAGCTACAGTATCTGTATCTTCATCATAAGCCCACACCTGATCTCCGATTCGGATATCTTCAATATTTTTAATTCCGTGTTCAGTATGCACGGGTGTTCCAGCCGGAAAACAGGCAAAAACACAGGTCTTAAGCAATTTTTTGGCTACATCATCTACACTTTTCTTCAAAGCTTCTTTGCTAAGCTTTTTCATCGCTGCTTTTCCCATCTGCTGAAGCGCTTCTTTAGATATGGCTTTTGCACCGGCTTTTATAGCGCCTTTCAATCCTGCTTTTGCTCCTTGCATAGCTACCGTTCCGGTTCCAAAAGAAACCACACCTACCGCAATAGAGGCTACATCCCATATTAAAAATCCGGCATTCATAAGGCTGCCGCCTACATCTCCGGTTTGTATATCATTGATAAGGTCACGACCGCTTCCCCACACAGGAATCATTCCTTCCATAAAACCTGCTTCCCCTACACTATTACCATTTCCACTGTCATCAAGTTCACGCTGTGCCTGATCCTGCATATCTTTTACCTCCTGGGCAGCATCTTCCGGAAGGGGAACCTGTCCGCTGGTCATAAACTCTACCTTTCCCCCAACAGGACATTGACATGTACTTTTTCCTATCAAAGACCGGATTCCGTTAATTTTCACCTGCCAGGTATCCTGCCAGGTCATAGGAACTGTGGCAGGGGTACAGGGGCCACCACTAATCTTACATACCTTGAAGGAAGGTATGTTAACCAAAGGAGTAGCATCTTGATTCGTTGCTACAAGACAGCCATGAATCTTCACCTTTGTATTGAACGTAGGTTTGAAGAAATCCGGAGCTGCTCCCTGGTCACACATCATCAGGGCATTGAGGGTTATGTATTCTAACTCATCCATGATTTCTGTTTTAGCATTACATAATATTGGTATCTCCTGAAGACATTACAGCACTTGGTCCTCCTGTAATCGTAAGTGGTGAATCTGTACTAATATCCATT
This sequence comes from Chryseobacterium sp. G0162, assembly GCF_003815715.1. NCBI lineage: Bacteria > Pseudomonadati > Bacteroidota > Flavobacteriia > Flavobacteriales > Weeksellaceae > Chryseobacterium > Chryseobacterium sp. G0162. The sequence goes on from NZ_CP033922.1 coordinate 5,135,017, forward strand.
GGACCACCTTTGCTTGACAATCCTAATGCTCCTGTAAGCGCGGTGATATCAATCATTCCTTTTCCTGCTGACGCCGTAATTCCTGCTTCGGATATCGTAATAGAATTATCTCCTACCTGTAATGTAATACTTGTTTTTCCGTCAAGAGTGATATTTCCGCCGGCATCCATTTTTAACAAGGATTGTGGTGGAGCATCTTTCTTACCTCCTACATTGATTACGTTAGTACTTCCTGCATTCACAGTATGGTTGCTATTGGCATTGGTGGTTGCATTTCCGGTTCCGTCAAAATTCATATTGGCACCACCCTGATCTTTAAGATTCATAGATCCTGCACCATTGTCATATTTTAATTCTGCACCACTTCTGCCGCTGAAACTCATGATATTATTTCCTGAACCACCACCAGCTCCAATTCCGCCATGATACATTCCGCCCATTACAAAAGGACGGTCCGGATGAAGATGTACAAAATTAACAATCACCTGATCTCCCACTTCAGGAATAGACATAAATCCTCTGTTTTTGCCAACCTTTTCACTGCTTCCGGCGTCAGGAGACATTACACGGATAAATTCCGTAGTGTCTTGCCCACTCTGCCAGTCAAGCTGAACCTGTACGCGGCCTTGATTTTCAGGATCGGTATTGGAAATTACCTTTCCAAACTGAGGTTCTGCCACAGGAACAGTAAATTCCGGTCTTGGAATAAATCCGGTGTCAGAAGCTATGGCCTGGAAAGATCCGTCATAATACCCACGGGCATCTACCTCATGAGTAACCTCTATGAGCATTAACTTTGTAAAATAGGAAGTATTGTTGGTATCTGTTTTACGCATTTGAATATCCGCAATACAGCCCGGATAAAGAAACGGGACCGTTGTATTTCCGGAAGTGATAAAAACCTGTGAAGCATTGCTTCCTGCTGTTCCTTTTTGAGAAGCATCAATATCCATAAAAGAAGAAGCTTTGATGGGGGCTACTCTTAAAGATGGCGTTTGAAAAGTCTTTTCTGAAATTTCATACGCGCGCTTAGCAATATCTGAGGTATGGGTTATTTTTGAACTTCCACCTTTAAATTTTTCATTTTTGCTGCTGTTGTATCCATAGAATGAAGGATTCACATGCTGAGCTTTCATTTTAATTTTAACATCGGTCAGATTACTGCCATAGGTCAGCATTACAGGTTTTTCCTGTGGTGGAAGCTGTCCGAAGTGTAAGACTTCCCCATCGTAGAAAAATTGTTCCCCATAAGCTTCAGCAATTCTTGCCAGATAGTTATAATGGGTTTCTTCGTATTGAGAACTGTAAGAGACATTCCCATGACGGGCATCTACTCTAAAATCAAATTTTCCCTGTCCCAATCCTTCTTTAATCACTTCATTGGCAATACTGTTCAAACTGATAGGCTGTGCTCCTCCAAAACTTTGAATATGAGGTGCCGCATCTAGTAAGATTGTTGGGCTGAAGCCTGACAACACAAGATTACCCAGACTTCCTTTTTCCTGACTGAATCCGACTTCTGTGATAACTCCTACAAAATTTCTTTCCGCACCTCCTTCCACATCTTTATATTTGAAAACAACAGTAATCCTCTTTCCAAGAAAATTCTGTACTTCTTCAAGATTATGGTTTTCTGCACTTCCTAACGTATCATGGGCTAGAATAAGTTCAAATTCATGATGTTTAGTAGCGCTTTGCGTAAGTTTAAAATGTTTAAAATATTTTATAGGCTTACCTTCCACATGGATATCAAGCTTTACAACACGATTGATTCCTGCTATCGCACTCTCCGGAATACTGTCTGCGTTGAATATTTTGGAAGTAGGCTGTTTTGCCCAAAGCTTTTCTTTGATAATAGCAGGTTCGTTTGGTAACAAAGGCTGATTCAGAAACTGTTTTCCTGTATTCACCACATTGACTGCATTATTTACTTTTGAAGCAACTTTCTTTACTTCTTTAATTTTCTTATTGTCTTGGATTTTGTTTACAAAACCTGTCTTGTCCGAATCTATTTCCGGTTTGGGAAGATTATTCTTTTCCTGAAACATGACATCTTTTTTTGGGTGTATGACTTAATTGGATATTCAACCTTTACAGGTGAGACCCTTTAGCTCAAGGAACCAATCTATAGCTTGCAACGGCCTCTGGAACAAGCCTTTCGATGATTGATCTGAGATGGGTGCAGTTGGAATTTTAGAAAAATAATTCCACTTTAAGTACTTAGTAATACTTTAAAAAGGGGTTGATTTCGGTATTTTTTCATAAGTTTTTTTAGTGATTTTGGTAATGCAATATATCACCTTAAATATTCACATCAAAATGAATTACCGATTATTTGAAAAATTGTAGTAGAACTACGACAATGAAATTTACAATGACTTTTCAACAAAGCTTTTTTCTCATTACTGAACAAAAAAATCCATGTTACGTTCAGTGTATCAGTAACATGGTTTTTTAAATTTTAGTTGAAACTTATTAAAAATAGATTAAGCTTTATTTGAATTCTTAAGCTGTAAAGCTCTCTGATAAAAAGATTGACTGGCAATTTTTTCTTCAGCTTCATCAATGGCTTTTAGGAGATTATTTTCATTATCTGCAATTTCACCCAATACGATCGTAACCAGTTCCCATACTGGTTTCATTTTTTCAACTAACTCATTTCCTTTAGGAGTTAATAGAAATAACCTTTTACGTTCATCGTTTTTATCTTTTTTCCATTCTAAAAGTTTGAGCTTTTCAAGTTCTTTGAGTAAAGTAATAGTAGAGGGATGGGTATAACCAATTTCATTAGCAATTTCAACAACACTGGCTAATTCTCTTTGATAAATAGTGTAAATTACAGGAAACCATTTAAGTTCAAAATCAATTCCAAAAGCTTTATAGATCAAGGCACCATCCTTTCTCAGCTGCTCACTGAGGCGGTGGAGCCTGGTGGATATGGCAAGGATTCCTGCTTCGTTGATAACATTCATGTTCAGTCAATATGTAAGTGATAAAAGATATCGTCAGCACTCATTAACGGAAAATATTCCGGAAGGTTTTCTTTTTTGATCTTCACAAAATTATTTCTTTCATAAAAACGCTGAGCTGCTTTTAATACCGTTATGGTTCCCAAATATAAATCATCTATTCCATTTTCATCACAGAAAGAAATTAAAACTTCTAATAATTCCTGTGCAATATTCAGCTCTTTTCCCCGGAATTCTTTTTTTACAAACATTTTTCTGATGGCTCCTGCTCTTTCGTCAAATTTGACCAAAGCAATGGTTCCCACAAGCTCTCCATCTATAAAAGCACCCCAAAAGTTTCCTCCGGCTTCAGTATAAAAACTTTCTATCTCAAAAAGATCCGGCTGGTCATGGATCGTAAGCGGAACATTAAATTCTTTTTGCTGAATATTCAAAATCAGGTCAATAGCCTGTTCTGAGTAAGCATTTCCTATAGGCTGAATGTATAATTTCATAGTATTCTATTTTAAAGTATAAAACTACGTAGTTAAATACATATATACAAATTAAATTTTGTATTTAACAGATATTAAGGTTTTTAAAGGATGGAAGTTATACTTGTCGTATTATCACTGTGAAGAAACCAATAAGTTTATCCAATTCGAGACATACTATTCAATTATTTTGAAAGCTTATTTAAAATAAAAAACGTGTGTCATTACTGACACACGTTTTATAATTGATCACAAAATATTTTTTATTTCCAGCCTCCACCAAGAGCCTGATACAGCTCTACGGCAGCCTTCATTTTATTATATCTTGCATTGGAAATATTAAGTTCTGCATTCAATGAGTTTACACTGGCATTTAAAACTTCAAGATAATTGGCCATCCCATAATTGACCAATTCCTGAGAATAGTCTACTGATTTTTTGTAGGCATCCAATTCTTTTTGTTTTAACTCAATAAATGAATCCTGAACAGAGAACACCCTGATAGCATCGGAAACTTCTTTTCCAGCAGTAAGAACTGTTTTTCTGAAGTTCAAATAAGCTGTTTCCTGGTTAGCAAGACTCACATCATAGTTCGTCTTGATCGTTCTTTTATTCAGAATAGGTTGTGCCAATCCAGCCACCACATTCGCAAATAATGAGTTTACATTAAATAGGTGGTCAATGTCTACAGACTGAAGTCCTCCTGTTCCTGTAAGCTTCAATGTTGGATAGAACTGAGCTTTTGCAGCATTGGTCAATTCAAATGCATTCATTAAGTTGTATTCTGCTCTCATGACATCCGGACGGTTAGCTAACAATTGAGCTGGGTATCCCAATTTCAAATCGATTGGAAGATTCTGGCCTTCCAAAGTAGATCTTTCAATAGTGTGTGACGGTTCTCCCATTAAAAGGCTCATGGTGTTTTCCAGCAGTTGAATCTGTGTATCAATATCAATCAATAAAGATTTTGCATTGAAAACAAGGGCTTCACTCTGTTGCACCGCTACCTCTGTAAGAGTTCCGGAAGCTTTCAATGCCTTTGTCGTTTCCAGATTCTTCTCACGAATTGCAATCGTTTCTGTGATGATCTTCTTCTGAGCATCAAATGTCAGCAACTGATAATATGCAGAAGCAATGGAAGAAACAAGACTGCTTTTTACTGCTTTATGAGCAGCAACAGTTCCTAAATAAGCCGCTAATTGTGCTTTTTCCTGTGCTTTCATTTTTCCCCATATATCAGCTTCCCAACCGAGACTTGCTGTAATGTCAAATTGATTGACATATCGTCTTTCTCCAATGATCTGTCCAAACTGAGTATTGATAGACTGTGTCTGGAAAGTATAATTGGGTCCTACCGAAAGAGTTGGAGCATAGGCTGCCTTACTTTGTTTAAGGTAAGCTTCTGCAGAAGTGATACTTTGTAAAGCAATCCTGATATCCAGATTATTATCTAGAGCTTTTGAAATATGTCCCTGAAGCAGGGGATCTGTAAAGATTTCCTTCCAGGAAACATTGGCAACGGTAGCACTGTCTGAAGGAAGCATATCTGTACGGAAAAGCTTTTCGTCAACAACGTTCTTCGGCCTTTCGTATTCCTTCCTGGCCATACAGGACGTGATGGCTCCCAGCATAATCGCTGAGAAAGTTATTCCTTTTATGATGTTTATTAAACTTTTCATTATTTGAAATTTAAATGTTCAAGGTTTCCGGCTTACCGTATTAAACTTTAAACCAGAAAACCTTAAACTAAATTAATTTACTCTGCTAAATTGATATCTTCTTTTTTGATAGGCTTAATCTTCTCCTGTATGCTTTCAAAAATCACATACAATACCGGAATTACAAAAAGTCCTAAAACAGTACCTATCAACAATCCTATGGCTGCTCCTGTTGCGATTGATCTGTTACCTACAGCACCAATTCCACTTGCTAACACTAACGGTAATAAACCGAAGATAAAGGCAAATGAGGTCATCAGAATCGGCCTTACTCTCGCTTTTGCGGCATTGATGGCAGACATTACGATTGTTTCACCATGATGCCTTCTCTGGACTGCAAATTCAACAATAAGGATCGCATTTTTCGCCAACAATCCGACGAGCATAATTAGAGCAATCTGGAAATAAATATTATTTTCCAAGCCCATAATTTTCTGTCCGAAATAAGCTCCCATTACCCCAAGAGGAAGAGAGATAACAACGATAAGCGGAAGGATATAACTTTCATACTGTGCAGAAAGGATAAAGTAAACAAAGACCAAACTTAACCCGAAAATCAGAAGGGTCTGAGATCCTGAATTTAATTCTTCTCTGGTTAATCCTGTAAACTCTACTGCATAGTTTTGATTCAGGGTTTCATCAGCTACCTGCTGTACAGCAGCAATAGCATCCCCGGAACTGTATCCGTCAGAGTTTGCTCCCGTCACCTTCACTGAAGTAAACAGGTTATAACGGCTTACAGATTGTGGTCCGTATGCTTTTTTCAATGTTACAAACTGTGAAATCGGAGACATGATACCTGAACCTGTTCTGACATAAAGCTGGTTCAGATTCTCAATATTCTGTCTGTTCTCTGGAAGTGCCTGAACCATTACTCTGAACTGTTTTCCATACTTGGTAAAGTCGGCAGTATAAATACCTCCAATATACCCTTGCATGGTAGCCAAAATATCATTCACAGAAACGCCAAGCTGTTTGCTGAGTGGAACATTAATTTCCATCTGATACTGAGGATATTTTGTGTTAAATGAAGTCTGAGCAAACTGAATTTCAGGTCTCTGCATCAGCTTACCGATGAATTCATTGGTTTTATTATCCAAGTCAGCATATTCTCCCCCTGATTTATCCAGTAATACCATTTCAAAACCAGCACTGTTACCAAATCCCGGTACACTTGGCGGTTGAAAGAATACTACTTTGGCATCAGGAACAGATCCTACAATTCCAAATAGTTTTTTGGTGATATCTTCAGAAGTCTGACCATCTTTTTTTCTTTCTTCAAATGGCTTCAACTTAACAAAGGCAAGACCATTGTTACTTCCGTTTCCTGATAAGAATCCTCTACCTGTAGAAATCGTTACATTCTGTACTCCCGGAACCTTCAATGCTTTAGCCTGAAGTGTTTTCAATGCATTATATGTTCTTTCCATAGAAGCACCCGGAGGAAGCTGAACATCGGTAAAGATAATTCCTCTATCTTCTGTAGGAACGAAACCTTTCTTCATGGTTCCACTTGCCCAATATAGAATACCTCCTGTAACCGCAAAGATTACCAGGGTTACCCATTTATGTCTTAACAGAAATACAAATCCTCTTCCGTAACGCTCAGTTGTTGTTTTAAAAGCAATATTAAACTTATAGAAAAACTTCTGTAGCAGGTTTAAGTTCTTATACTCTGCATGATGCTCTGCGTGAGGCTTTAAGAATAATGAACATAAAACCGGACTCAACGTTAATGCATTAATAGCAGAAATGATGATCGCGATGATCAGCGTAATACCAAATTGTTGGTAGAATACTCCTGTAGGACCTGTAATAAACGTCACAGGGATAAATACCGCTGCCATTACTAAAGTAATAGAAATAATAGCTCCTGTAATCTCATCCATCGCTTCCACCGTTGCTTTTTTAGCATCTGAAATACCATGCTCCATCTTCGCATGAACGGCTTCCACGACGACAATCGCGTCATCCACCACAATACCAATGGCAAGTACCAATGCAAAAAGGGTTAACAGGTTTAATGAGTATCCGAATAAATTCAGGAAGAAGAACGCCCCTACGATAGATACCGGAACCGCAATGGCCGGAATCAAAGTAGATCTGAAGTCCTGAAGGAAAATATATACTACAATAAACACCAAGATGAAAGCTTCAATCAGTGTATGTACTACTTTTTCAATAGAAGCTTCTAAGAACTCGTTGGTATCAAAGTTAAAAGTATATTTAATTCCTTTAGGGAAAGTACTTTCTGCAGATTTCAGATACGTTTTGATATTTTTAATAATCTCCTGTGCGTTGGAACCCGGCGTCTGGAAGATCCCCATACTGATGGAAGGACTGTTTCCGTTCTCCCCAATCCCTGTATAAGACTGGCCTGCCAATTCTACTTTAGCAACGTCTTTAAGCATAAGGTTTTGTCCGTTTGGAAGAGATTTGATGATGATATTATCATACTGTTCTTTATCGTTGAATTTACCTACATATTTGATAATATATTCAAAAGAACTTCCACTGTTCTGCCCAATGGAACCCGCCGCAGCTTCTCTACTCTGCTCATTGATCGCATTGGTAACATCCGTAGGGGTAACACTATAGGCCGCCATTTTTGCAGGGTCCAACCAGATTCTCATGGAATAGTTTTTACCCCCGAAAACGTTGGCATCCCCTACACCATTTACCCTTTTTAGGTTTGGAATAATATTGATATTCAAAAAGTTCTGAAGGTATACATCATCAAGATCTTTGTTTTCCGAATAGAAAGACATATACATCAAGGCACTCGTCTGTTGCTTTTGAGTTACAACACCTGAACGCGTCACTTCGGACGGCAACAAAGGAGTAGCTCTAGCCACACGGTTTTGTACGTTTACCGCCGCAATATCAGGATCTATTCCTTGTTTAAAGAAAACCTGGATCTGGGCAGAACCATCATTTCCTGCAGAGGAAGTAATATAGTCCATACCTTCTACCCCGTTGATCTGCTCTTCTAAGGGAACGACCACACTTTTCATTACAGTTTCCGCATTGGCTCCTGTATAGTTTGCAGACACACTTACTGTAGGCGGTGCAATATCCGGATACTGTGTAACCGGTAACGAGATCAGCCCTAGCACACCGAGAATCACAATCAAGATTGAAATTACGGTAGATAAAACCGGTCTGTTAATAAAGTTTTTTATCATTAGAATTTCGGTTTTATTGATTTAACAAGACTATCCATTTTGATTGGTTTCGGTTTTACAGCTGTTCCCGGTTTCAATCCTCCGATACCTGCTGCAACCACTATTTCACCTTTATTAACTCCTGATTTTATAAGAGCCAAATTGTCGATTCTGTCAATAACATTTACTACAACGTTTCTTGCAGTATCTCCTTTTTCTACTTTATATACGTATACAATACCTTGTTGCTCGTAAGTAGCACTTTCAGGAACTACAAGAACATTATCATAATTCTGAGGGAATCTGATCGTTCCACTGTTACCATTGCTTAATAATTTTTGAGCATTGGTAAAGGCAACTCTGAACTGAATGGTTCCCGTAGTAGGATCTATCTGACCGGTAATGGCTTCAATTCTTCCTTTTTCAGGATAAAGACTTCCGTTGGCTAACTGAAGCTCAACCATTGGTAAGTTTTTGATTTTCTCAGGCATAGAAGCTCCTGGAGATTTTTCAAGGAAATCAAAATACTCCTTTTCATTCATCGCAAAGTAGGCAAAGATTTCAGAAGTATCAGAAATGGTTGTTAAAGGAGTCTGGTCAGACGGCCCTACCAAACTTCCGACTTTTAACGGAAGTCTTCCTACTACTCCTGAAATAGGCGCACGAATAATGGAATATTCAATATTAGCTTCTACTCCTTTGTAGTTGGCTTCAGCCTGTCTTTTTGCAGCATGTGCCTGCTGTAACTGAGCCTGAGCCTGGGCTAACTGAGCTTGTGCAGATTGTAACTGTACGTTACTGATAATATTTTTCTGAACCAGAGGTTTCAGTTTGTTGACTTCAACCTGAGCAGCATTTACAGATGCCTGTGCAGCGGCAATAGTAGATTCAGCGGCCCCGATTCCTGCTTTAGAAGCAGCGGCATTTTCGGTAAGGATATTGGTTTCCAAACGGAACAAAGGCTGTCCTTTGGTAACATATTGTCCTTCATCTACCAATACCTGGGTAATATATCCCTGTATTTTAGTACGTACATCATTGTTTACTCTACCTTGAATGGTAGCCGGAAACGTCTGATATCCTACTATATTTTTTGACTCCACAGAAACAACAGGGTACGGTTTGGCACCATCCTGTTTCGGAGCTTCTTTTTTGCAGGCTGTGAGAGAAAGCGCTGCAATGGAAAGTATAACTAGCTTATTATTCATTTTATAGTTTATTAAGAGATTCCTGAATATTTTCTATGTTTTTGTTTAAGAGTGCTTTGTAAACTTCTATTCTTTCGTTGTATCCATCGTCTTTACTTTTTTTAAAATTGTTTAAATCATCTAATAGCTTTAATTCGTCCTGCATTTTCTGGACAATTTTCTCAAATCGGATCTTTTTGTATTCATCATTGATAAAAAAATACCGTTTCCTCTCATCCATCTTATTATGATCTACGATGAGCTGTGCATTTAACAATAATGAAATACTGGTGGAAACGGAACTTTTGCTCGCAGAGAGCACTTCAACAAACTCGTCAAAAGTAATTCCTACTTTCTCATAATCAAAAAGAAGGTAGGAATAGATTTTTGAAGCTAAAGGAGGTAGGTTGAACACAGTGCCATAAAACTTTACGGCATCCTGAAATATTTTTTCATCAATTCCTATACTTTGGTGCATAATATAAAAATTTGAACAAAAGTAAAAATTAGTTCAGAACCAAACGAACAAAGCTGATAGAGATTATAAATACAGGGCGTTTTAAAAATTCAATGAAAATTGATTTAACTTTTGCCTTAAATTATAATCTTCTCAAAAGCTTTCCTTAATCCATCGGCTAAAACAACTTCTCCGCAATAAGAATATCCTTTGCTTTCAAGAATCTTCAGCATTGCAATATTATCATAGTTTGTATCTACCTTAACACTCTGGATACCATTAACTCTCGTAAAATCCTCTATATGATCGAAAAGTTTTTTAGTGATTCCCTGCCCTGCAAATTTTTCATCAATGGCCACACGATGTACCACCACAAATTCTCCGTTGCTTAACCACTCTCCTTCGATTTTACTATAGGCAGGTTCATCGTTAAGGATCAAAGCCGCATATACTGCAATTTCCCCATCTACTGTAAGTACATATCCGAAACCTTTTGCGATATCACTTTCTACTGTTCCAAGATTGGGATAACCATTCTGCCATTGTGTACTTCCGTCCTGCTTTCTTCTTTCAATGGATTGCTGGATGATTCCCCAAATAATGTCTCTGTCTTCAATTTCCGATTTTCTTAGTTTGATTTCTGGATTCATGTTGTTGATTTTGATAAAAAAATATAGAGTTTAAAAGACTAAAATCAGAACTATTTACCTGTTGATCTTCTGAATTTAAAACTGATTTTATTAACGCAAAGGCTGCGACTTCGTCATAGAAGAAGCGATTGGCTATGTGATTACTTAATAAGAGGTTGTCTCAAAAGTCAATTAATTTGGCTTTTGTCATTCTGACGTAGGAAGAATCTTATTTGAAATCAATCGTTTGAGATTCTTCATTACATTTCATTTCATTCAGAATGACACTTTTGAGATAGCTTCTGTCTTTGCTTTCTTAAAAATATACCATAAGGTTACTAAAGCTTTGCGTCAAATTTTAAATCACCAATATAAGTTTCTATTGATCTAACTTTGGCTGTGATATAAAATAATAGTTCTTCAAGTCATCTTTTAAATATTTAATGTTTGATTTAATTAAAAAACCGAAAACTAATTATAAAATTAATTTTCGGTTCGAAGTAGTAAAATTTAAAATTATGAAATTGTTTTATTAATTTTCACTTTGTTGAAGATAAGCATCAATAATTTCAAATGCTTTCTTTTCATCTTCTAGATCCACCATTACCTTTAGCGATGTTGCTGTAGGTGTTGTGGTAAATGTCAGATAGTTGTTTTCAATAGTGTTTGTAATTTGCGCATCATCCAATTTAGACTTAACCAACTGAATTTCTGAAGGGTTATCACTTTCGTAAACTGATACTCTCGTACTTCTTTCCATATTCTAATTGTTTGAGTATCTAAATGTACAATGTTTTTTTGAAAATTACAAATCTTTATTTTTAAATTTTATTAATATTGTTTTCAATTTTATCTAATGCCAATTGAATTTCCTCTTTGGTAACATTAAGATGTGGTCTGAAACGTAAAGACTGATCTCCACACGGAAGAATAATCAGTCCGTCATTAAATAATTCAGTCATCATTTTGTTTCTTTCTGCTCCGGATGGAAGATCAATAGCACACATTAATCCTCTACCTCTAGCATTGGAAATTTTTGAAGGATATTTCTCAGCCATTGCTTTTAAGCTCTCCAATAGGAAGTCTCCTACTACTCTTGCGTTTTCTACAAGGTTTTCTTTTTCAATAACTTCCATTACCAGTTGGAAACGAAGCATGTCAATAAAATTACCTCCAAATGTAGAGTTGATTCTTGAGCTTTCTCTGAAAACATTGTTCGGAATTTCGTCAAACTTTTCTTTGTTGGCCAATACTCCGCAAACCTGAGCTTTTTTACCGAAAGAAATAATATCCGGCTTTGCAGTAAAGTGCTGGAATGCCCACATTTTCCCTGTAATGGCAATACCCGTCTGAACTTCATCAAAAATTAGTAAGATTTCATTGTCGTCACAGATTTTTCTTAATCCTAACAAGAATTCATCTCTGAAATGGTTGTCACCACCTTCTGCCTGGATAGGCTCAATGATGATACAAGCTACTTTATCAGGATTCATCAGAATAGCTTCTTCAATCTGCACTAAAGCTAATTGCTCATTTTTGATTGTTTCTGCCAGATTTTCTTCTGTGATTGGGAATGATAATTTCGGATTTAAGATTCTCGGCCATTTAAACATTGGGAAATATTGATACTTCCTAGGATCCGATGTGTTTGTTAAGCTTAAAGTATACCCACTTCTTCCGTGGAAAGCCTGTTTGAAATGAATACAGATTCCTGCTTCAGTATCAAGACCTTTTTCGAAGTTCTTGCGGGTCTTCCAGTCGAAGCAAGCCTTCAATGCATTTTCAACGCCTAAAGTTCCGCCTTCAATAAAGAAAGCGTATTGTAGTTCTTCAGGAATCACTACTCTTTCGAATACTTCTAAAAAGTGAGCGTATTCTTCTGAGTAAACGTCTGCCAAAGTTGGTTTATTGACAGCCATTCTTCCCAACCATTCTGATCTTTCTACAAGATACGGGTGGTTGTACCCGATGGAAGCTGATGCAAACATAGAGAACATATCCAGGTATTCTCTGTCTGTAAGTTTATCGTAAAGCCATGATCCATGAGATTTTTCAATGTCCATCACGAAATCAAAACCGTCAGCCAACACATGTTTACCAACTGTTTCCTTTACTTTATTTGCTTGTATATCTAATGTGTGTTCCATAATAAATTGTTGTGTGATTTAATAAGTGAATGATGAAACGATCAAAAGGCTGAGCATCTAATCATTCAGGTTATTAAGTTTTTTTTTGTTTTTTTGGGTGCTTTAAGTAAAGCTTTTATAAATCAAATTTAATTCCTTGTGCTAAAGGAAGTTGTGCAGTATAATTTATAGTATTAGTTTGCCTTCTCATATAATACTTCCAAGCATCTGATCCTGATTCTCTTCCACCTCCGGTTTCTTTTTCACCTCCGAAAGCTCCTCCGATCTCAGCACCTGAAGTCCCAATATTTACGTTCGCAATACCACAATCTGAACCTGCATGGGAAAGGAATAATTCTGCTTCTCTAAGATTTTGTGTCATGATGGCAGAAGAAAGTCCCTGTGGAACATCATTCTGAATAGCAATTGCTTCTTCTAATGTCTTGTATTTGATTAAGTATAAAATCGGAGCAAATGTTTCATGCTGAACGATCTCATAAGAGTTCTTTACTTCAGCAACGCAAGGCTTCACATAGCATCCGGATTCATAATCTTTTCCAGATAAAACGCCACCTTCTACAACGAATTTACCACCTTCTTTTTTACATTTTTTGATAGATTCCTGATATTGATTTACAGCATCCACGTCAATAAGTGGTCCCACGTGATTCGTTTCATCCAATGGATTTCCGATTTTCAACTGGCCATAAGCTTTTACCAATCTTGTTTTTACTTCATCATATACCTCTTCGTGGATAATCAGTCTTCTTGTAGAAGTACATCTTTGTCCTGCAGTTCCTACGGCTCCGAATACCGCTCCGATGATAGACATGTTAAGATCTGCATCTTTAGTGATGATAATCGCATTATTCCCTCCTAATTCAAGGATAGATTTTCCGAATCTTTCTGCTACCTTAGAAGAAACCATTCTTCCTACTCTTGTAGACCCTGTGAAAGATACCAAAGCTACTCTCTTGTCATCTACTAATTTCTGCCCAATCTCATGGTCAGCAACCAATACACTTGAAATTCCTTCTGAAAGATTGTTCTCTTTCAAGACTTCATTCATAATATTCTGACATGCAATGGCACAAAGTGGAGTTTTTTCTGACGGTTTCCAGATGGTAACGTTACCACAGATCCATGCTAAAGCCGTATTCCAAGACCATACTGCTACCGGGAAGTTGAATGCAGTGATGATTCCTACTACCCCAAGCGGGTGGTATTGCTCGTACATTCTGTGACCAGGTCTTTCCGAATGCATGGTATATCCCTGAAGCTGTCTTGAAAGTCCTACGGCAAAATCGCAGATATCAATCATTTCCTGTACTTCTCCAAGTCCTTCCTGCAAAGATTTACCCATTTCATAAGAAACAAGTTTTCCAAGATCATCTTTATATTCTCTTAACTTTAAACCAAGCTGTCTTACGATCTCTCCTCTCTTAGGAGCCGGGATCAGCCTGAATTCCTGAAATGCCTTTTGAGCCGTTTCAATAACTTTGTCATAATCACTTTCTCCGGAAGTCTTTACTTTAGCAATTAATTTCCCGTCTGCAGGAGATACGCTTTCAATCGTCTTTCCTGAAGCGAAATATTTACCGCCCACTGAAGTCCCTTTATTCTCTTCTTTAATACCAAGGTTTTTGAGTGTTTTTTCGATTCCGAAATCCTTTACTTTTTTTGACATAAAATCTTACTTTTCGTTCTCTCTAAAGATAAAAATATTATGCGAACCTCAAAACTTTAATTTTTTAATATGTTATTTATTTGGACTAATTATAAACATGCTTATCTTTGTAGGGTAATCTTTTTGACAGTCACCAATGGAAAATTCACAAGAAAATAACTCAAAGTTTAAAAAGTGGTTCAAGCGTGTGGGATGGGCAGGGTTTGCTTTCTTTACCATTAAGGGCTTGATTTGGCTCGTAATATTCTACTTTGGAGCAGACACTCTTCAGAGTTGTATAAAATAAAAAAGCAGAGAAAAATTCTCTGCTTTCTTTTTTTTAGAACATGTATTCAAACTTATTCTTTGACTATTTTAACAGTTCTTACTTCATTTTTTGTTTTAATTTTAACAATATATGCAGCAGGAAGGAGTTCAGAAAAGCTAACTTTTAACTGAAAGTTATTCACATCAGTATAATCTTTAATCTTTTTACCATTCATTTCATATACTTCAACTCCTTCTATTTTTGAATCCAAAGAGATATTAAGCATATCTTTTACTGGATTAGGATAAAAAGCAATGATGTCATTTTTCTTAGGCAAATCTGATGTAGCAAGTACAGATTCCGCACAGTATCCTGAAATAATTGCCAAAGGATAATGTTTTCCGCTTGAAAAATTACTTCCAAACTCTCCACAACACTGGTCTCCTGTTACCCACATGGTATTGTTATTTTTCTCAGCATATGTTGCAGCATATCCTGGGTAGATGTTTTTCCAGTCAGAATCCAAACCAATCCTGATTGGAGTTTTATAATTCAAAGTTCCATGATAGCCTGCTAGCTGTGATAGTCCGTTAGATCCCCAACCCCATAAAGTATTATCATATTTCAGAGCAACCACATGATATCCACCTGATTTAACAGATTTCCAATTATTGTCGGTACCTACCTGAATTGGGGTGTAAATCTGAGCACCCCACCCACCATTTCCTATTTGCCCACCATAGTTATCGCCCCATGCCCAAATAGTATTATCATTCTTTATTCCATAAGAACTAATGTATCCTGCAGATATATCTCTCCAATTTGTGTCTGTACCAATCTGGATAGGAGTTTTTACAGACGTATTTCCTGCTCCAACCTGCCCTGATGAGTTTAGCCCCCATCCCCAAATACTTCCATTATTTTTAAGCGCAATTGTATGGCTTCCTCCACTTGAAAGTTTCTTCCAATCTATATCTGTACCTACTCTAGTAGGTACAAGTACATCAGTCTTATTTCCTAATCCTAATCCATAACTACTGTTATTTCCCCAAGCCCAAAGCTCACCGTTTGTTTTAATAGCGAAAGAAGAGTATTCACCAGTCATTACAAAACTCCAATCATTGCCAGTCCCAATTTGTACGGGAGCAAACTGATTTACATTTGTTCCGTTACCTACTTGTCCGTAATTATTCAACCCCCATGCCCAAAGTGTGCCGTCTGTTTTTATGGCTAATGTATGATATCTTCCCAATGAAAAATTCTTCCAGGTATCCGAAGTAATCTGTTCTGGGAAATATGCTGCACTTTGTGTATTATTTCCAAGTCCTCCATACCCCTTTTCTCCCCAGGTCCAGAGTGTCCCATCAGTTTTTATACCTGCCGTATACCTTCCGGTTTTAGAAGGACTGAATTCTTTAAAGCATTGTGATGAAGATAACTGCCCAAGAATGACAGCTAAGGTTATTAGTGTTTTTTTCAAAATATTTTTTTGCAAAGATAAGTTTATAGAATCAATATTTTGAAAGACTTTGGGTAATTACACAAACTAAAGGCTTTTCTAAGATATTTTTCAAAAACACATAAAAAATCCGTCCTACAAAAACATGAAGACGGATTTTTAATTTCAACCCGGTTATTTATAGCTTATTCTTTCTTTTTTCTCCCCGAGTTAACAAGGCTCTGATGAAGCAAATATTCAATCTGACCATTTACACTTCTGAATTCATCATTTGCCCATTTCTCGAGGAGTTTATAGGTAGACTCATCTATCCTTAAGACAAAGGATTTTTTGCCTTTGTTTTCCGAAGTGTTCTGAGCTTTTTCTGATTTCATTTATTCTTGTTTTTGATGCAAGACGCATTGGATTATATTCCAGATTTACAACTTTGATAAACCTGGAATTATTGATTATTTTGATTAATTATACAGAGTTCCTGCATTCAGTATCGGGGTTGCCGCTTTTTCACCGCAAAGCACCACCATTAGGTTGCTTACCATTGCTGCTTTTCTTTCATCATCAAGCTCAACGATATTCTCTTCTGAAAGCTTTTTAAGGGCAAGATCCACCATTCCTACAGCGCCTTCTACGATTTTCGTTCTTGCTGCTACAATAGCCGTAGCCTGCTGTCTCTGAAGCATAGCCCCTGCTATTTCAGATGCATACGCTAAGTGAGAGATTCTGGCTTCCTGAATAACAATTCCAGCTTTTGAAAGGCGGTCCGTAAGTTCCTGCTCCAAAATAGAATTAATTTTATCACCTCCTTCTCTTAAGGTAATCGGCGCATGATCATCTTCTAAATTATCATAAGGAAAGCTCATTGCCAAATGACGTACTGCTGCCTCACTCTGCATTTTTACAAAGTCAGAATAACGTTCAACATCAAAAGCAGCTTTATAAGTATCCCCTACTTTCCAAACCATTACGACTGCAATTTCGATAGGATTCCCCATTTTATCATTTACTTTCAAAGTCTGACCCTGTAAGTTTTCTGAACGTAATGACATTTTCTGAGATGAATACAAGGGATTAATAAAAAACAATCCGTTGTCCTTAACTGTTCCTACATATTTTCCAAAGAAATTCAACACTCTTGAATGGTTAGGCTGAATAATCATTAAGCCTTTTAAGAAAAAGCAAGAAACCAGAAAGCAAAGCATTGCAATGACTACA
Source organism: Chryseobacterium sp. G0162 (assembly GCF_003815715.1). Classification (NCBI taxonomy): domain Bacteria; kingdom Pseudomonadati; phylum Bacteroidota; class Flavobacteriia; order Flavobacteriales; family Weeksellaceae; genus Chryseobacterium; species Chryseobacterium sp. G0162. The sequence continues at coordinate 5,152,345 of NZ_CP033922.1, forward strand.
AACGTAATACTTTGATCCACTCCACTGATAAAGAAATAAACTGCGGCAGCAAAGAGGATGAGGCAAATCACTAATGTAAGGTAACCCGACATGGGTTTTAATGTTTTTTCCATGATTGAATTTTTAATTTGATATTATTTTGATATCATAAAGTTAGCAGTAAATTTTGAATTGTAGATAAAAAAATTATTTTTTTTGAGGGGTTTGAAATACCAGATATGAGGTTCGAGGTTTTATACAGGAAGCAATTGTAGTTTGTAAGTTGAGAAGATGGGAACGTTGAGCTGTCGGATGAAGCAACTCCTTAAACGAAGTGTTTCTGCTAATAAAAAATAAGCAGGCTTTATCATTAATAAAACCACAGATGACACAAACTTTCACCGATGTTTATGCTTTATCAATTACTATGTTATTGTAAATATTTTCTTTTGTTTAATGAAATTACCTACTATTATTGATGTAGTATTATCTGTGTCCGTCTGTAAAAAATCTGTGGTTAAAAATTTTTAATCCGTAATCTTAAAAAGCAATACTTTATCTTTTTATTACCCACAAAAAAATCCCGGAAGTGAATTCCGGGATTTTAATTTGATATGGGTAAAAAGATTATTTCTTCGTTAAAGCTTTGAACTTGAAATAAGATACAGCTGCTAAAGTAATCATTGATGCGATTCCGATGTATACCCAAGCTGGTATTGGTACCGGATCACCTGCAGCATAAGAGTGCAGTCCGCTCAGGTAGTAGTTTACCCCAAAATAGGTCATTACCATTGAACAAAAAGCGAACATTGCTGCTACGTGGAATGCCCATCTGCTTCTTAATCCCGGAACTAATCTCATGTGTAAAACGAAAGCATACACCATGATCGAGATGAAAGCCCATGTTTCTTTCGGGTCCCAGCTCCAGTATCTCCCCCATGATTCGTTGGCCCATATCCCTCCAAGGAAGTTTCCTACCGTTAAAGCAAAAAGACCTACTGTTAAAGACATTTCAGAAACAATTACCAATTCCTTCAATGTTGTATCATGGTGAATTTTGTATGTTTCTTTGCTTGAAATAATATAGAATACTAAAGATAGTACAGCAATAATCATCGACAGGGCGAAGAAACCATAACTTGATGTAATGATTGCTACGTGAACAATCAGCCAATAAGATTTTAATACCGGTACAAGTGGTGTAATCTGTGGATCAAGTGCAGATCCTCCGTGTGCAAATCCCATCATGATAACGGCTACCATGAAACCTGATGCAGGAATCAAAGCATTTGAATTTCTATACAGAGCTAAACCTGCCGAAATACCAACCCATGAGATAAAGATAATCGCTTCATATCCGTTACTCCAAGGTGCATGTCCTGAAATATACCATCTTGCTACAAGACCTAAGAAATGGAATATATATCCAATTAAACCAATTGCAATAATTACTTTAATGGCTCTTTTTAATATTTTATTCGGTTTGAATAATTCTACAAATCCAAGAATTAGAAGAAGTCCTCCGATAATGGTATAGAAAATCAATAATTTGAAGTTGATATTCACATTGTTCATGAATACTTCAAGATCTACTTTAGACTGATCCGGAATTACGGCTTTTCCCCATTTTTTCTGATAGTCTGAAAGCTTCGCCAATTCAGAATCTGCCTTAGTCCAATCTCCGGATCTTTGTGCTCCGATTACTTCTGAAAAATAAGGTCCCATTACTTGCTGAGACTCCATGTCCGGTTCAAATTTCTGATCCAGCCATGAATGCCAAGTGTGATTAGCATCATTTTTCACAGGAACAATTCTTAAGAACTGGCCACTGAAAAATTCATTGAAAATCTGAACTCTTTCATTAAGTTTAATTACCTGCTTGTCGTATTCAGACTGGTCACCCGGTTTTTTGGCAAAAGCTGTGTTATAGTCTTTTTCCAGAATATAAGTTAACATTCCTGTTCTCTTATCTACTGGGAATAAATTCAGTAAAGAAGTATACCCCTCTTCATTGGCTTTTGTTTTTTCAAGAAGTGCTTTTCCTCCTTTTTCATCAACTTTGATTAAAGGAACTGATGTCCAGCTTTCCGTATCTGTATTGATAGAAAGGAACCATTGGTTAGCATCCAGAGATTTTCCGTCTGTTCCTTTGAAGCTGTCATGCTTGTAAAGTTTTCTTAAAACTTCTAAAGCCTGCGTATTCATTGGAATGATTCGTCCTTCGAAGTTCTGAACCAAAAGGTAGCCGAATTTCTCTGCGTGTTCTTTGCTTATTTTATTTCTCGAAATAATTTCATCAGCTGAAATGGTTCTCATTTTCCCCATTGGAGAGGCTAACGAGTTCTGTTTTATTTCAGTATCCTCGGTTGTTTTAGCTGTAGGAGCCGGTGCTGCGTGTGTATGCCCGTCACCTTCTACATGTACATGGTCTCTGCTTCCGTCAGTAGTTCCATGTGTTTCAATTTTCTGAGCATTTAACCCTAAGCTTAAGAATAGTAAAAGTACTGCTGCGGCTTTCTTTTTGTTAGCATCTTTCAGCATTTTATTTAATTTCCAGAAGTGTGTTCCTTTCCAGAAGAAGATGACAAACATTCCTAAGAATAATAATCCATACCCAATATAAGAAACTAAAGTTCCCCAAAAATCGTGGTTTACAGATAATACAGTTCCCATTCTGTCCGGATCAAAACTTGACTGGAAGAAACGGTAACCTTTATAGTTTAGAACGTGGTTCATATAGATTTTATAAGGGGTTTCTTTTCCTTCATCAACAATTTTCACGTGACTTTCGTAAGCACTCGGAGAGCTACTTCCCGGATAGGTTTCCATCACGAAATCATCTAATTTCAATGCGAAAGGAGTGTTATAAACTTTAGGCCCGAATCCAACCATAATGTTTAACCCATCCATCGTAATTTGCTTGTAAGCATTTGGATTTCCTTTTTCAACGGAAAGATCAACCAATTGTTTTGTTTTTGGCCCTTGCAATTCAATCTGAAGCATATCCGGAACGGCAGCATCTTTCTTTCTGTCCCCTTCAATAGCCATCAGTTTTCCTTTTTTAAGGCCTTCAGGTACTACAAGCTTTAATTCATTGATGCTGTATAAGCTTCTCAATGCTAAAGGCTGGAATTCATCTTTTACAGTATTTCCGGTAGCCTGTGTTGCCATGGTCATGTAGCTTGCGTCTACTGGAGTCTTGATGAATAATTTACCCCCTTCATTTTTGAATTCAACAGCTCCATCAATGGCTCTGTTGAAAGTTACCAAAGTTCCATTAATGGATTTTGTATCTCCTGCTTTGATATAAATATTCTGTCTTCCTGTTGTTCCTGTGGAAACTAAGTGAAGGTATTCAGTTCCGTTAGGCTCAGCTAGTAAGCTGTCTTTTTTTCTCTGAATATATTCTTTTGCAAAGATCTTTACTTCTTTTCCGTGGAAATCGTAAGTAGCATTAAGATCTTTGTGAAGTGGAGACATCAGGTAAGGAATATCCTGGTAGTTTAGGACATCTCCTTTTTCCTCGATCTGGATTTTAAGGAAGTTTTTATCCGTTACAATTTCGTTGGATGTTTCCCCTTCTCTGATGTGCATTTGCCCCTCAAAACTGATGTATCTTGTGATGGCACCACCAATAAAAATGAATACAAAGGCAAGGTGAAAAACTAAAACCGGCCATTTATCCTTTTTCCATAGTCTGTATCTTCCGATATTTCCTATGAAGTTAACAATAAGCAGCACCATAATGAGTTCAAACCATTTTGCCTCATAAATTAATGCTTTTGCTGTAGGAGTTCCGTAGTCGTTTTCTAAGAACGTTGCATAGGCCATTGCGAATGCATAAACCAGTAACAATACAGCCATTGTCCTGGTTGAGATAATAATATCCTGGAGCTTCTTCATGTTTATATGTACTTGACATGCAAAAATAAGGATGATAAACCATAAAGAGCTGAAAAAAAGCTGTTTTTTATCATTTTGAAGCCCGTTTTCCTTATTTTGAATCGTTCTTAATAATATTGGAGTTATTATGAAAAAATCAATTTCTAACCCCGAAAAAATACGGATTCATAATACCTATCTTAATGATTGAAGACTTCTATTTCAATAACCTTATTTTTTGTAAAAACAAACCCAAAAGGAACAATCTATCAAAATTTCTCTACTTTGTAAACCGAGGTACAAAAAAACGATCCCAATCATAAACCCTGGCCACGCTGTTGCAAATTTCAAGCATAAACTCCTGATTATTGGTATTGGTCATCACGACTACTCCATATCCCTTATCAAGACTTCCATAAGAGGCACAGGTAAAACCTTCATTACCCCCATTATGATTAAAGTAATAGACTCCATTTTTGTATCGGTGAAATACCCCTAATGCTACTTTACTTTCTTTGTAATTCACAACCGGAGTAAACCTTTCCTCCATATACTTTTGAGTTAAAACTTTTTCAGACTTACCTTTTAAAGCCAGTTGACACTCAATCATATATTTGGCAAGATCTTCAGGAGTTGTCCAGAGTCCCGCTGCCGAATATTCCGGATACAAATGATATTTTCCTTTTACTTTCTTTCCATCGGAATAATACCCTAAAGCGATATTTAAAGTATCATTTTTCAAAGAATATGTGCTATGCGTCATTTGTAAAGGTTCAAAAACCTCTTTCTTCATAAACTCTTCGTAGCTTTTTCCTGAGGTATCGGTAAGAATCAATTGAGAAACCACTGTTCCACCACCGGAATAATCAAACTCCAATCCGGGAGCCTTTATGGAACGGACCGGTTTAGAATTGGCAGGCGAAATACCATCCAGAACTTGTACAATATCAGGAATTGGCCCATTTCTTTCATACCCCATGAATCCCGAACCCCCCAATCCAGCTGAATGGCTTAATAAATTTCGCGAAGTAATGATCTTACGTTTAGAAATGCTGTCGTAAGGGAATTTCCAGCTTTTGAGATAAGTATTGATATCTTTATCGAGATCTATGCTGCCCAACTGTACCAGCTTCATAAATCCTAAACTATTGATGGTTTTGCTTATTGAGGCAGCCTGAAATAATGTATTGACATCAACTTTTCGTCCTTCTTCTTCGTCCGCATATCCATACCCCTTGATCCATTCTATTTTATAATTATTGATGACCGCAATACTTACTCCTTTTACATGGAACTGTTTCATCCGGTCAAGAATGTTATAAGACGGAACTTTATCACTTCCTGAAATAACAGATGGGCTTAAAGAATTTTCAACTTTAAGAATTTTATCCCCAATATCACTATTCAGTTTTTGAGCAGATATAAAAAACGAAAAAGCGATAAGCAGCAACAATGAGCACTTTTCTATATTTTTCATTATCAACAAATTAGTCCAATTGTTTTTCTTTACAATGTACTCATTTTGTTAATTCGGATAAAAAAAATATAGTGGCTATATACAATTTTACATCATTGTCATTGACTACGTCGAATCTTCGATTTCTGACAAAGGAAGAATCTCATAATATCGCTTAGATTCTTCATTTCACTTCTGAACTACGTTCGCAGACCTTCAGTCTGTATTCAGAATGACAGAGTCATAGTAATAAGATAACCGCATTAGTGTACAATTGCATATAATTACCCAAAATATAATCACAAACTATTTCTCCAAGGAAACCTTTTTTCTGATCTTGCTTAAAAATTCATGGGTAATTCCAAGATAGGATGCGATCTGTTGCTGGGTAAGCTTCTGTTCAAGTCCAGGGTATTTCTGTAAGAATTCAAGATAGCGCTTATCTGCTGTTTTTCCTGTTAAAGACAAAATCCTTCTCTGTAACGCCACGGACGACTGCTGATTCATGATCCTGAAAAGCTTTTCAATCTGAGGCATTGTTTCATAAAGATACTGCTTATCTTTTTTTGAGATCACCAATATTTCGCTATCCATAAGAGCCTCAATATTCAAAATACTCGGAACATCGTTAATCAGGCTGTCAATATCCGTGATCCACCAGCCTTCTTCAGCAAAATACAAGGTTTGTTCAAATCCGGCTTCATTCAGATAATAAACTTTGAAACAGCCATTCAGAACAAAACCTTCAAAAAGACAATAATCTCCCTCTTTCAGAACAGCATCCTTCTTTTTAAAGCTTTTCAACTTGAAAGGAGCAGAAAACTGACTGAACTCTTCCTCAGAAAGAGCAATATACCGGCTGACATTTTTATAAAGCAAATTGAACATGATAATATTGATCAAAAATAAAGATACCAATATTCCTGATATCTTTATTCATTAATAAGTTGGCGAGTTCTATTTTCCTTTTAAGAAATCCTCTGTATTGATGATATTCGCGTAAAGACCACCCAGTGCAGATATTCCTGCGAGGAAAGACTGTTGAACATCCGATGCTTTTACAACCTGCCCGTTCAGCTCCCTATCTCTTGTTGCTGTAGCATCACCAATAATCGTGTTATTAAAACCAAAATCAAAAGCAGCTCTTGTCGTAGATTCCACACAGACATCCGTCATCATTCCCGTAATGACAAGGTTTTTAATATTTTTTGATTGAAGGGATTTCAATAGATCCGTATCCCTGAAACTGTTAGGAAAATGTTTTTCAATCACTTTCTCATCAACTGAAGGTGAAACCAGTGAATGAATTTCCGCTCCTGATGTCCCTGGCAAAAAGAAGACAGCTCCCTCATTGGTTGCAATATGGCGGATATGGATGACAGGAAGATTATTCTCCCTGAAATATCCCAAAACCTGCTGAACATTTTTGCCTGCCTGTTCAGCTCTTTCTAATATCATTTTTCCTCCGGGAAAATAATCGTTCTGTACGTCGATAATTAATAATGCGGTGTTTTCCATTTTTCTTTTTTGTTGTGCGTTAGTTAATATCAGTGATAATAGAGTCAGACATAGAGTCAGTACGCTTTTCGATATATTTTTCATTGATTACATTTTATGACACAAAATTATCCAACCTCAAACATCAAACCTTTGAACTAGTTCAAAAACATATATCATCGACAAATAAAAAACCGAAGGAAAATCCCCCGGTCTCATTCTTTTATCTTATTTCCAATAGCTCCATTTCAATCCATCAAATACCGCCATAGTTTTACTCACCGTGTCATAACACATCATTCCCGGATAAGGACTTTTAACATTAATATGGGGATCTGCTATTTTGGGTAGTATTAAAGCTTTATCAGCCGACTCTAGCACCAATACTCCGGCAACCGTTGTTGTAGAATTCCCTATAATTACTCTATTAGGTCCCGGTACTTCAGCATTGGTATTGAAAGTAACATTATCAATAGAACCGGCATCACTAAGGGCAACCCATTCGGAACTATTTTTCATTTTTATGATTTTATCATTTTTATCCATGAGAATCGTTCCGGCTCCAGCATCATTAGGCAATGTTTCTACTATGGGAAGTATAATACCATTAGTCGTATTAGCCGCAAAATCTAGAATTCCATCTCCATCTACCGTTTCTTTACTAATACCTACTTGAGCGAACATAAGATTAGTAAATAAAAATCCTGTGAGTACTATTATATTTTTCATTTTCTCTTTTTAAATCTAAACTATTATTCATTACAAGATCTTACAATGCAATTCCATGACGTACCGTTATATAACTTAAAACAACTATCAGCAGTATCGAATATCAGCATTCCTTCTACCGGAATAGCAATACTTGCAGCTGTGGTCCTGGTAATAACAAGACCTTTATTTCTTGACTCTAGAGCAATAAATCCGTTCGGAATAATGCCTGGCCAATTTGCCTGCATCCCTGTTTGACCTGTAATTCCAAATTTTGTCATACTATCAGGCGTCCCCGCAGCAGGTTCTTTAGTACAATAGGTCTGAAGATTAGTTCCGAAAGTAAAATATTGATTAGTAGGAAACAAATAATTGAATACAGCTTTGCCATTTACAAAACCTGTAGCTGGAATCAACTTTACATTTTGGGTAAATCCGGCGTCATCGGCTACCAGCATAAATATTTTATCTGTTGGTAATATATCAGTATATCTTGAAAGGTCTGCCTGTAACCATGTTGGGTCCTGATCATTCATTTTCTGTGCCAACCAACTTCTCTGAATAATCTTTCCTGAAGTTGTCCCAAAATTTACTAATGGCAGATCCTGAATGTTATTATCCCCCATTACCAAAAAGGTGTTATCTTTAGAAAAAGGTGTTCTGCTTACATCAGCATTTGGTACAATAAAATCATTAGTTGTAGCGGCTATAAGCATACTATTATTATCCTCATTAATACTATTGCTTACTTTTTGGTTCAGAACCGACATATCATCTCTCGCAATTCCAAAAATATTATTATTGAAAGCAGCATTCAAACTAGAATCCCATGTAACTGCCTGATCAGAATTCAGATAATTTAGGGGCTGTTCTAACGTAATTCCATACTTGATACCAAGATAAGAATTCACTCTCTGCCTTTCTATAGGAGTTTGTGTTTCTGAATATAAAATAAATTCTCCTATTCGGTCTCCAGCAAGCGATGACGAACCTGATCCACCATCATTATCCATCAAAAGGACCAACCCCGGATAATTGTATATAGAAGAAACATCATTTGATGGACCGCCATAGGCAAGACCATTGTTATCAAAAAAATATTTCACATCTTCACCTACGATATCATTATAATATGACTGAATACTGGGTACATTAGTTTCTATGGTGTTGATAGCATTTGTTCCAAAAAAAACGTCACCGGATTCTTTTTCATTATAAAACTCTGGACGATTGGTTCTTGTTCCAAAAAATGGAGATTGCCATACGCCCGCAATATCTGTAGGATTGGAACTTCGGGTAGTTCCATTCATTACAAAAACGGTTCGGTAGGTGGCTGATGCTGTTCGGGTAAGATGGGTATATGAAGTAAGTGATTTTGTAATATCATCAGGAAAACCTGATGGAAATTTGTATCCGGATCTATACCCATTAGTACTGACAACTTCTATGGCAGGATTAAAATTAAAGCTCGGAATTGATGTAGCAGAACGATAAACCGGTATAGCTTCTACTCCAGGATCTGCATAATAACCTGGGATTCCCTGGTTGGCTATACCATTTACTCCACCTGTTTTTTGATTCTCCCAGATGGAAACTTGTGTATTGTCAGTTGTTGTAGCTGTACCCGCATCGGCTTTCACCCATATCTGTAAATTACTGGAAACACCACCCGGAGATTGCGCCCATAGCATACAATTACCCAACAAGAACACTAAGAGCAGTTCTTTTCTCATTGATCTATTTTTAATGTTTGTATCTATTTTCAAATCAGCAAATCAAGTAAAGAATCACCAATTCACTAAGAAGGATGGAATATGGAAGTTGATTAAAAAGTAAAATTTATACAGTTTTTTTTCCTTATGTATACTATCTATTAAGATGGTAAAGCATACAACATAAAAAACTTATTAATTTCAACCAGATCACAAATATATGAAATATTTTTTTCAATTTAAGAAAGGTAATTTGATTGAAATAATTAATATTTTTTATATATTTTAAATTTAAATTCAAGTATGTTTTTGAAACATTCTAAAAGAAATACCGATCAATTAATATAATTTAACAGCTCTGTATTTGGATAAACAAAAAAAATAACCTTATTTTTATTTCAGCCAATATTTATAACACAAAATATTTTTTAATCAGCTTTAAATAATTGTAGTAAAAAGTGAGCATTACAAAATGTTTTTTGAAGAAAAAGATTCTTTTTAGTATTGAAAAAATATTAAATTTGCCACATTGATATTTATGGATAAAAAGACACAAAAAAAACCGACTGAATCGCCTGAAAAAGGCAGGATTTTATCTAAGCCACGCATATTTTTCGGGCTTACTTTTATACTGTTCTCCGCTGTTCTCGCTTTATCATTCATTTCCTATTTAATGAACTGGAAATCTGATCAAAGCCAGGCAGGAACTATGCTGGACAAAAGTATAAAATCATCAAATATTTTCGGTAAGGCCGGAGATTGGTTTGGAAACATTTTCATATTTGAAAGTATTGGTATAGCCTCATTTATTATAGCCTTTTTATTTCTTGTTGTTGGAACATTGATCCTTAAAAAGAAAACTTTCAAGCCATGGAAAACAATTGGTCATTCCCTGTTTTTCATTTGCTGGCTTCCTATTTTTATGGGAGCACTTACCAAAGGACAAGGAGTTCTGGGAGGTGTTTACGGATACCAGATTATGGATTACTTAAATGCTATTATCGGATCTGTAGGATTATGGACTGTATTGGCTGCAAGTATCCTTTTGTATTTTATTCTTGAATTTAATCTTCGCCCAAGTTCTATTAAAGCAAAACTAAACAAGATCAACGAGAACACCATTGGAAAAGTAAAATCAATGATGCCTGACTCTGATGAAGATTTTGAAGCTGATGAAGAATTAAAAGAAGAAACGGACGAAATAGAAATCGAAGAACATACAACACCTAATGTTACGGTAAGTGATATTACCAATTCTACATCTAATAATTCAATCAATAAGGGTAAGGAACCGGAACCGGTAAATATTCCAAAGGGATTCCCGGAAGTTTCTGCCACAAATACTATTGATACAATATCTACTCCTAATCATACATCATTTGACAATGAGCCTCAGGAGGCTTCTCAACCTGTCAGTTTAAACCTTTCTGCAAAACCAACAGTTCCGGTTTCAAGCCCGGAGGAAGCTTTTGACATCAGGCCTTCTGCTCCTGTTACCGCTCCGGCACCTGTAGTTCCTGTATCACCAGCCTCTACACAGGAAAACATTAAATTTAATGTAGAAGTAGCACCAGTAATTGATGTTTTGGATGATTCCGATAAAAAATCCCAGGAACTGGTAGATAAGCATGGCTTATATGACCATACATTAGATCTGGCTAATTTCCAGATGCCACCTGTTGAGTTGTTAAAAGACTATGGTAACGAAGAAATTTCCATTAACAAAGAAGAATTAGAAGAAAATAAAAACAAAATCGTTGGACTTCTGAAGAACTTCAACGTAGGAATTGCCGAGATCAAAGCAACGATCGGTCCAACAGTTACGCTATACGAAATTGTTCCGGAAGCAGGAATTCGTGTTGCAGCGATTAAAAAGTTACAGGACGATATTGCATTGAACCTTTCCGCATTGGGAATCAGAATCATTGCTCCAATGCCAGGAAAAGGAACAATCGGTATTGAAGTACCGAGAAAAAACCCAACAATGGTTTCGATGCGTTCTGTCATTGCATCTCATAAATTCCAGAATACAGACATGGATCTTCCGGTGGTTTTCGGAAAAACGATTTCCAATGAGATTTTCATGGCTGACCTTTCCAAAATGCCTCACTTATTGATGGCGGGAGCAACAGGACAAGGTAAATCTGTCGGAATTAATGCTATTCTTACTTCCCTACTCTACAAGAAACACCCAAGCGAACTGAAATTCGTAATGGTTGACCCTAAGAAAGTAGAGCTTTCTCTATATTCAAAAATTGAAAGACATTATTTAGCGAAATTACCGGATGCGGAAGAAGCTATCATCACAGATACCAATAAAGTAATCAATACCCTGAACTCTCTGTGTATTGAAATGGATACAAGATATGACCTTCTTAAAAATGCGTTCTGTAAAAACCTGAAAGAATACAATAAAAAGTTCGCAGAAAGAAAATTAAACCCTGAAAACGGTCATCGTTTCCTTCCTTATATCGTATTGGTAGTAGACGAATTTGCAGACTTAATCATGACTGCCGGAAAAGAGGTAGAATTACCGATTGCCCGATTGGCACAGCTGGCAAGAGCCGTGGGAATTCACCTTATTGTTGCTACCCAAAGACCCTCTGTAAATGTAATTACAGGTATGATTAAAGCTAACTTCCCGGCAAGAGCTGCCTTTAGAGTAATCTCAAGTGTCGATTCAAGAACAATCCTCGACTCTCCCGGAGCAGACCAGTTGATTGGTAAAGGAGACATGCTGTACTTCAATGGTAATGAAATTTTAAGACTTCAGTGTGCCTTTGTAGATACTCCCGAAGTGGAAAGACTTGCAGAATATATTGGTGAACAAAAAGGATATTCATCTGCATTCCTTCTACCGGAATATGTTTCAGAAGATGCCAACAGTTCTGCTGTAGGTTCTTTTGATCCTAATGAAAAGGATGCTTTATTTGAAGAAGCGGCAAGAATCATTGTTTCTACACAACAGGGATCTACTTCAATGCTTCAAAGACAATTGAAACTAGGATACAACAGAGCCGGAAGAATCATGGATCAGCTGGAAGCAAGTGGTATTGTAGGTGGATTTAATGGAGCGAAAGCAAGAGAAGTTATTATTAGTGACCTTCATTCTTTGGAGCAATTCCTTGAAGATCTAAGAAACTAATCAATCATAAAAAGTATTCTTCTACAAAATAATCCCGGGTATTTTTAAACAATATTGCCCGGGAAATATTATATAATATTCGTTCAAACTATGATCATGAAAATTACAATAAAACAATCTATCAAATTGGGTCTTTTTGCCTCTACCCTTACACTATCTTCATGCGCTTTACGATCCGTTCCCAGCGAATATACTTCTGTAAAAATGGAAGTCATTGACAATAATACCCTCGGAAACGGCAAAGTACTTATTTATAATGGAGCAGGTGCTCTCCACAAAATGGATAATACGGCAAGATTAAACATTGTACTTGATGGTAAATCTCTGGGGCAGATCAGACCAAAAGAATATGTTATTGTTGATTTAGAGAATGGAAAACATGAGTTCACTGCTCTTCACATAGATATGGTAAATATGAGAAGTAAACATCCGGTTGAAATCAATCCAAACACTAAAGTTATTAAAATTGAACCTACCATTACTTCTAATAAATTAACTGTAACCAATATTCTCCCTGAAAACTTTGAAAGGTATGTTGAAAGGCCTGAGACCAGATAATTTGCAACACAATACATATTAAATTAACCATAAAACTTTACATGAGAAAATTATTATTTGGGCTGTTCTTTACTTCAGCTGTAGTATGCCTGTCTGCTCAGAGTTCTGCTTCCAATACCCTTAACAAGGAGTATTTTAAAGAGAAAACATTAGTTTTTACTTATAATACATCCAGTGTTGAGAACTTTAATGTAGAAGGGCCTCATGCAGGTATGTTTATTCAGCCTGATGTAAAAAAGACATTCGAAGAGGCTGTATCTGAAATGGCGAAAGAAACCAAAATCAACTTAATTAATGGTAATGATTCCAGTGCAGATCAGATAGATTCAAAAATACTGGATATTACATGGGAGTTCAAACTATTTAGTGCAGAACTGACAACAAAAGTAAACTTTAATGTCAATAACCAGAATTATATGAGTACCGGAAGCTTTAAAAATATGGGTGGAGGGTCCGAGAGAAAAAATCTGAAAAAAGCTTTAAAAAATTCAATTCATAATTTTTTACTTGAGTATCAAAAATAAGAAGTATTTTTTGGAACAGTTTTTGGAAGAATAGCATAAATACAAGGAAAAAGCGTTATTACTTTACCCTTGAAAGTTTAAAATTATCTAAAGATTATTAAATAAGAAAAATGAAGAATATTATTTCAAAAGTTATATTGGGAAGTTTTGTGGTAGGTGCAGTAGGTATGGCGAATGCTCAGAAAATAGATGCAAAAGCTAAAAAGATATTGGATGACATTACAGCCAATTACAATTCTAAAAAGAATTCTTACTTCAAATTTTCTTTTGGAAGCGGATTGAACGGGCAGGTTAATAAAACAGAGCCCGGTATTTACTATACTGCGGGAGATAAATACAAGTTGAAGATCATGGATACAGAACAGATCTTCGATGGAAATAAAATCTACAATATCAACGCTGATGATATGGAAGTCACTATTGCAAAACCTAACGGAAGCAGTGCTATGTTCTCCCCTATCAACTATCTTACGAACTACAGAAACGAATACAACGTAACTTATAACGGTAAGAAAACAGTAAATGGAGTAAACACAGATTTCATTAAGCTTACTCCGGTAAAAGCCAACGGAATTCAATTTGTATATCTTTTTGTAGACTCTGCAAAAAAACAAATGGTAAAACTTGAGCAACACGGAAACAACAAAGATGTTGCAGTGATTGCGATCAAAGAATACAAAGAGAATCAGGATCTGGATCCTAATATGTTCGTTTTTGACAAAAATAAGTTCAAAAACTATGTCATTACAGAACTTTAAAAGTTGATAATCAAAAAAGTAAATTCACTTTTTGATTATTTCACTTCTGAAAAAAAATAACAAAATATAAAAGCCGCAAGTTTGCGGCTTTTTGATTAATTTTGGCGCATGTTAAAAATACTAGACAGATATATCATAAAAACCTTCTTTGGACCGTTTTTCTTTATATTCAGCGTATTGTTTTTCATTTTCATTGTAAACATTATCTGGGTTCAATTAGGGCAGTTTATGGGAAAAGGATTAAGCTACTGGCAGATCCTTAAACTTCTTTTTTACCTTGGGGTGAACGTTATCAGTATGGTTCTCCCCCTCACTATTCTTCTGGCGAGTATCATGTCATTCGGAGAATTTGGAGAACGCTATGAACTTGCAGCTATGAAAGCAGCAGGAATACCTCTTACCCGAGTAATGGCTCCTCTATTAGGAATTACCACGGTTCTTGCCATCATGTTGTTTTTCTTTTCCAACAATATCATTCCGGATTTCCAGAGGAAGGCAAAGAATATGCTTTTTAACATTGCTCAAACAAAACCGGCCATCAACTTTACTCCCGGACAGTTTATTGACCAGATCCCGGGATACATGGTGAAGTTTGATAAGATCTATGGTGAAAACGGAGAAAATATTGAAGGCGTTTTTGTTCATAAAAAAGCCAATACTTACGAAAACCAACAGTCTGTTGTGGCTGAAAAAGGAAAATTTGTTCCGGCAACCAACAAAAACTTTCTAAAGCTGATCCTTTATAACGGATACGTATTTGAAGATAACTTTGCAGGAAAGGGAGAAGATGTAAGAAAAAAACAACCTGACCAGGCAATTAAATTCGACACACTCGTGAATCATTTCGACATTAGTGAGCTTATCAACAAAGCTATCGAAAAAGAGCAAATTACAGATGACTACCGTTTTCAAACTTATAGCGAGCTTAATAAAACCGTTGCCATTAGTAAAAAGGAAAATGCAGTGTTCTTTAAAAACATTGGAACGGATGTTTTAAACCAAACCAATAACGTAATTGCTTATATGGATCAGGCCAATAAACCTAAGGTAGCTCCAAAAGCACAAATAAAACTGGATACCGTAAAGAGTGATAAAAAGCTTGAGATGATCTATAGTTCCTACAATAGACTTGACAATCTGAAATCAACACTGGAAGCTAAAAAGAATGAATTTAGTACGAATGTAAAATATTTCAGTAAGGTTGTTATTTACCAGCAGAGATACATCTCTTACTCGGTAACCTGTCTTATTTTCTTCCTGATTGGAGCAAGTTTAGGTTCTATCATCAGAAAAGGGGGAATGGGACTTCCGGTAATTATAGCGATTGTTATCTTCATCATTTTCTATGTGATCAATGTTGGGGTGGAAAATATGTCCTGGAGTGGTAAAATGAACCCTTATTTAGCGGCGTGGCTTCCCAATTTCATTCTTCTTCCGTTTGGAGTGTGGATGACTTTCAAAGCACTTACAGATTCACAATTGTTTGATGCAGAAAAATACAAAGCATTATTCAAACCGATTACGAAAAGATTCTCAAAAAGTAAAGAACATAAGAGATATCAATAATTTCAAAAAAAGGTCCGGAAAATCCGGGCCTTTTTGTTTTTTAAAAGATTAAACCACAATTACCTCCCTCTTCCAGTTTCCTACCCCTAAACTATAGTAAAAAAAGCTATATTTGCAAAAAAATAAAACTATAACTATATGAAAAAAGTACTGGCTTTAAGCCTGTTTGCACTGGTTTCTTTTAATGCTTACGCACAGGAGGACAACAATACAGATTATGAATTAAGAGGTGATGAAAGATATGGGTATATCATCGACAAAAGTGGCAAAAAAATAGAAGGAATTGTAAGATTAAACGGAGATGCTATGTCTCCCTGGGATAATCAGAAAAAAGTAAAATTTGTTGCTGTATCTGATATTGATAAATCTAAAAAGAAACAGAAGTTCAAAACACTGGATACTGATGACATCAAAGAATATGTCGCCATTGATAATAACAATATCGAAAGACACTTCGAAAATATCAAATATACCAATACTAAAGAAGGGTTTAATACGGCAACGGGAGGTTTAAGTGGTAACCTCAAAGCCTTCAACAACCTTACAAAAAGCACACAGTTTGCTGAAATTGTAACAGACGGAAAAATCAAAGTATATAAGCTATACGGTTATCCTACTACCTTTTCAGCCGGAAGTCAGATTGCTGTTGCTGAAGCTGAAACCAAGAGAATGAGAGAAATGCCTTCGTATATTTATAGCAAGAAAGGAGGTAAAATTGAAGAACTCACCCTGGCTAAAGCAAAAATAATTATTGCAGACTGCAGCTATGCTAAAGGCAAGGTTACCAGCGGTGCTTATGCTTCCCTGAAGAATGATGAAAAGAAGAGATCCGGTCTCGGCAGATTAATCAAAAGTCAGATTGACGATGTAATGTCAAACATTCCGGAAATTGTAGAAGAAGTCATTATAGATTACAACGAAAACTGTAAATAAATTATTGAATACAATAAAGAGGCTCCAAATTTGGGGCCTCTTTTTTGTTAAAACATTATTTATAAATGATTAAAATTGATAGACAAAAGCATTAATATTCATCCCCGCTCCTACTGAAGCAAACAAAACAACATCATTCTTTTTAATCTCATGATCTTCTAATTCACCTTTTAAAATCATGGCAAGTAAGGATGGAATAGTTGCAACACTGCTATTGCCAAGTTTATGAATTACCATTGGCATGATGTGTTTCGGGGTTGGAGTATTATACAATTGATAAAACCTGTTAACAATGGCTTCATCCATTTTTTCATTAGCCTGATGAATAATAATTTTATTTAATTCATGAATTGAATATCCACTATTATCCAGGCATTTTTTCATAGCTTCAGGAACATGCAGAAGGGCAAATTCGTAAATTTTTCTTCCATCCATTTTAATATATTTGGTATCCGGACATTTCTCATTGTTATAAGATTTACCAAAATATAAATAGTCCTTTTCTGTGAAGGTAAAAGATGCAGACAAATGAGATTTTATTCCAGACTCATCATCCATATTAGCTTCCAAAACAGCTGCTCCTGCACCGTCAGCATAGATCATACTGTCTCTGTCGTGAATATCCGCCACACGGGAGAGCGTCTCAGCTCCAATCACCAAACAACGCTTGGCAATACCTGCTTTGATAAAGGCATTGGCTTGTATTACTCCTTCAATCCAACCCGGACACCCAAACAAAACATCATATGCAACACAGAAGTTGTTCCGTATCCCCAATAAATGCTTCACCCGGGCAGCAAGACTCGGAACTGTATCAGACTGCACAGTACCAAAACGCACATCTCCAAAATTGTGAGCGAATATAATATAATCCAGTGTTTCAGGATCTATTCCTGCATTTTCTATAGCCGCCTGAGCTGCTTTAAGTCCTAAATCTGAAGTGACTTGTGTACTTTTGGCATATCTTCTTTCTTCAATGCCTGTAATTTTTTTTAATTTCTCTGTTATTGAGGCATTATTGTCTTTTAATAAAGCTCCATCCTCATTGAGGAAAATATGCTTGTCAAAAAATAAATTGGTAATTGTTTCTGACGGGATATAATTCCCCACTCCAATAATTCTGGTCATCATCTTTATGTTATTCATCCTGTTTTTATAGTACTTCAGGAATAATTCGATAAATATAACGATAATACTTATCAATATATTATAACATCTAGATAATTCTAATTAATTTGTAAATATTTTAATAAAAAAAGAGGATTCCGGTTTGGAATCCTCTTTCATTATTTTCAAAACTGAAAATTATACTTTCATAATTTCAGCTTCTTTTGTCTTAAGATGCTCATCGCAAAGCTTTGTGTACTTATCTGTGTAAGTCTGGATTTCTTCTTCCACCCCTTTCACAACATCTTCAGAAACACCATCTAGCTTTTTAAGTTCTTTCAAACCTTCCTGTCTTGCATTTCTTACAACGATTTTTGTCTGCTCAGTTTCGCTTTTAGCCTGTTTTGCCAATTCTCTTCTTCTTTCCTCTGTTAGAGGCGGTACATTAAGAATAATGTTTTCTCCATTGTTAGAAGGTGCAAAACCTAAGTTTGAATTGATAATAGCTTTTTCAATAGCGTTGATCGCTGTTCTGTCCCAAGGTTGAATAGAAATGGTCATTGCATCTGGAACGGAAACATTGGCAACCTGGTTAATAGGAGTAGGTGCTCCATAGTATTCAACCATTACATCCTGAACCATTGCTGTAGAAGCACGTCCTGCTCTGATTCTTTGAAATGCGTGGTCAAGGTGTTTTACCGCTGCGTCCATGTCCTGTTTTACAGATTCTAATATTAAATCTAATTCTTCCATTATTATATTAAAGTTTGATAAATTGCACATTAGTGATAAATGATGAGTAAAATGATGAGTAATTAATAATAAACAATGAGTGATAGTAAACTCTTTAGTTATTATCTGCTACCTATCCCGATCACCTGATTACAAATCAACCAGGGTACCTACATTTTCTCCATCCACGATTCTTACTAAATTCCCATCTTTATTCATATCGAATACAATAATAGGCAATTTATTTTCGTGACTCAAAGTAAAGGCAGTCATATCCATTACCTTAAGGTTTTTCTCAAATACTTCATCGAAAGATAAGGAATTATATTTTACAGCATCAGCATTCTTTTCAGGATCACTGTCATAAATCCCGTCTACTCTTGTTCCTTTAAGAATTACATCTGCGCCAATTTCAATTGCTCTCAATGTTGCCGCTGTATCTGTTGTAAAGTAAGGATTTCCTGTACCTGCACCGAAGATCACTACTCTCCCTTTTTCAAGGTGTCTTACGGCTCTTCTTTTGATGAAAGGCTCGGCAACTTTATCCATTTCGATCGCAGACTGAAGTCTTGTCTTGATTCCAGCATCCTCCAATGCCCCTTGTAATGCCATACCATTGATTACAGTAGCTAACATTCCCATGTAGTCTCCCTGTACTCTGTCCATTCCTTTTGCAGCTCCAGCTACACCACGGAAAATATTTCCTCCTCCAATGACGATCGCTACTTCACAGCCTTTTTCAACTACTTTTTTAATCTCGGCAGCATATTCCTGCAGTCTTTCGTTGTCAATACCGTATTGTCTGTTCCCCATTAAGGCCTCACCGCTAAGTTTTAGAAGGATTCTTTTATATTTCATCTTTTATTTTTAATAAACTTTTTAATAGAGTTGTTTCTCCAAAATTTGATTTTGCAAATATAATCATTAAAAATATTGATAAAAGAAAAATATTTAATTAGAAATAATGTAAGAAATATTTTGAAAAGTACGAAAAAGGATTATTTTTGCATTAATTATAAATTGAGTTGAAGAAAATTATCATTTTTTCATTATTTCTATCAGGAATTGTTTCTTATGCGCAAACAGGAACAAATGTGTATCCGTTCTTAAATGTACCTGTATCTGCAAGACAGGCAGCCTTGGGTGGAGATGCAATTTCGATAAGAGATTATGATGTTTCCTTTGCTATTGCAAACCCGGCCCTGTTAAATAAAGATTCAGACAAGCAGCTTTCTGTAAACGCTACCGCTTATCTTGCCGACTCCAAATACGGAACCATTGCGTATGCCAAAGACTTTGAAAATGGCCACATGGCCACTATCAATGCAAGGTATATGAGCTACGGAAGTATCCCGAGAACTGATGAAAGTGGTTTTCAGGACGGAGAATATAAGGCTTCTGATGTAGCTATTGGTGCCGGATATGCTTACCAGTTTGAAGAAGACTGGACCATTGGTGGAGGATTAAATTTCGTTACCTCAAAAATAGACAACTATACCTCTTCCGCAATCTCAGGAACTGCCGGAATTACATATCATAATAAAAAGAACAAAGAAGTTCTGTCTCTTGTATTAAGAAACTTCGGTTTCCAACTGAAATCATTCAATGGAACCCGTGAAAATCTTCCGTTCCGAGTGGATATAGGATATACAAGAATATTGAAAAACTTTCCTCTTGCCATTACCATTACTGCACACGACCTTCAAGAGTTTAATATTTCATCAGAATATAATAAGGATGGGCAGAAAGTGAATGCAGGCAGAAAAATTGCCGATCACTTCTCTTTAGGAGCAGAATTATTTCCCGAAAAAAACTTTAATATCAGATTGGGATATAATGTAAAAAGAGGAAATGAACTTGCTGTGGCAGATCAGAGAAACTTTTCAGGACTTTCTGGCGGATTTGGAATTAAAGTTTCAAAATTCCGTATAGATTATGCCCACATAAGATACCATAACTCATCTAACGTCAATCAGATAGGTATTTCCATGGATCTTTCCAGCCATAGAGGAGAATAGAAAAACTCTTAAATACCTCTTAAAATTTCTTATTAGTTCTTGATTTTCTAAAAAAAATCTAGAAATTTGCAGTATGAAAAAACCTGTAATAGCTATCGATGGGTACTCGTCTACCGGAAAAAGTTCTATCTCCAAAATCATTGCTGATAAGCTAGGACTTATTCATATGGATACAGGAGCGCTTTACAGAGGAGTTACCTGGTTTGCTCTGCAACATTGTCTGAATGAAGAAGGTGGCATTGATCTGAAAACTTTATTTTCATCCTTAGATCAGATTCACCTTGAATTTAAAAACAATGACGGAACACTTGTTATTTATCTTAATAATGTAGATATTTCTAAGGAAATCCGTACCAATGAAGTTTCTGATAATGTAAGTCTTGTAGCCAAACAAAAAGAAGTAAGAGATTATTTATTACAGTCTCAGCGTTCTATAGCAGAAAAAGGAGGAGTCATCATGGACGGACGTGACATTGGGACAGTAGTTCTGCCAAATGCGGACTATAAATTCTTTCTTACTGCCAGTATAGATGAAAGAACCAACAGAAGATTTCTCGAATTAAAAGGACTGGGAATTCAAGCTGATAAAGAGCAGGTAAAGCAAAACCTGATTGAAAGAGACAAAATCGATAGCGAGCGTGAAATTGCCCCATTGAAGCAGGCTGACGACGCTACGGTAATTGATAATTCTGAGCTTACTAAAGAAGAAACCATAGAACTGATTCTTTCTTACATCGAAAAGATTTAACAATTTTTAATAGGCAGAAAGCCTCCTTTGGTATACAAATTGTAAGTTTTATTAGTGTAAAAACTAATCTATTATTAACTATTAAAAAACTTAAAATGTCTAAAAACGGAAAAAATACAGCAGGTATATTGGCGGGACTTCTTGCAGGTGCTGCAGCAGGTGTAATCTTAGGGATGTTATATGCACCAGAAGAAGGAAAAGAAACCAGAAAAAAAATCAAGACTAAAGCGAATGATTTAAAAGATCAGGCTAAAAACAAGTACGGAGAGGTTTCTGAAAAAGTGAAAGACCAGTATGGCAATATTTCTTCTACTTTTAAAGAAACAGCTAGCAACGTAGCACATACTATGAAAGACGGGTATGACAAATACAAAGATCAGATTGTTTCTAAAACTGCAGACGTAGTAAAGGATGTAGAAGCGGAACTGAATGATCTTAAATCATAAGTAATTTATCTTTTTTAAGTAAATTACAGAAAGGAACTTTTGTGCGAAAGTTCCTTTTTTTGTAACTTTAAAAAAAAACAATGATAGAAACTATTAAAGAATATGCCTCGAAGAGAATAGACCTTCTGAAAATTGAAGCTACTGAAAAGTCTTCTCTTTCTGCCGGGCTCATTACCTACTTTGTAGTACTGCTTGTTGCTTTTGCTTTTTTTATTATCCTTTTCAACTTCGGAATTGCTTTTCTTATTGGGAAAGCATTGGATAATTATTCATACGGATTCTTAATCGTTGCAGCATTTTATGCTTTGGTAATGGCTTTTGTCATTGCATTTAAAAACAAAATTGTGAATACCGTTGCAGATCAGGTTATTAAATTTTTAAATCATTAAACTATGGGCAGAAAATACGAAAGCATAGAAGAACTAAGAAGAAAGAAAAAACTGCTCCAAGGTGAAATTAATGATCTTGAAAATCTTCTTACTTTTAAAAATACAAAAGAAAGTCTTAGTGCATTCACCAACGGTCTCAGCGATCAGTATCTCCAGGAAAAAGTAGACGAAGACGGTGATGAAAAAGTTGTTTTGAGAAAGGATGTCATTGCCAAGCAGCTTACTTCTGAAGTAAAAGATCTTCTGATCAGTAAGAATACCGCTGTAGGACTTGCAAGTTCTGCTTTCAAAGGAAACATTGCAGACAGCATTGTTAAACTGGGGGTTACAGCCATTGTAGGGAATTACGCCAAGAAGAACATGAAAAGTTCTAACTGGAAGAATAAGTTGGTAGGAGCTGCTTTAATTTACCTTGCTCCTATTGCTTTGAAGTTTGTCAGAAAAAAACTGGAAGAATACCAGAAAAATAAAAGTGTTTCCAGCATGGAACAATTGATATAGAAACTTTTATAGGTTTTAGATATCAGATTTCAGATCTATCAATTGGGTAATCAATTTTCCCACGCGGATAATGTCTGAAATCTGATATCTGAAGTCTAAAATCTATTTAGAAAATAGCTGTCCTAAAATAATCCCGGCTGCCATTGATACATTCAGGCTTTCTGTAGACTGGGATTTTCCAAACCTTGGAATGCTGATGCATTTTTGCAGTAATTTTTCTGTTTCCGGTCTCATACCATTTCCTTCATTTCCAAGAATCAGATTTATTTTTTCAGGCTTCTCGAAGGTATAGATGTTTTCTCCATCCATATCCGTTCCGATATTTACATTTTCGGTTTTAGAAAGATATTCAACAAGGTTTGTATAAACGATATTTACTCTTGTAAAAGATCCCATTGTTGCCTGGATCACCTTTGGATTGTAAAAATCTACGGTATCTTCACTACAAATGATCTGTTCTATTCCGAACCAGTCTGCCAATCGGATAATGGTACCCAAATTTCCCGGATCCTGAATACCATCCAAAACAAGTTGTATATTCTTATCTGCCCATGATTCTTCCTCTGGCAGATAACATACCGCAACGGAATCTTTTGGGGTTTTAAGAAAACTGATTTTTTTTAACTCATTTTCAGAGATATGAGTAATAGGGCTATCAGTACGGTCCAATTTTTGTGGATCGGTTGAGAATATTTCTTTAACTTTAAAGTTAGAATTGAAAAGTTCACAAATGATTTTATTACCTTCAACCAAAAACAAATTGTATTTTTGTCTGAACTTCTTTTTATCTAAAGATTGTAAAACTTTTATTGTATGAGCTGTAAGCATTATAAGAATTCTCCTCAAAAATATTATAAAATTATCTCATTTGCAACATTTGTTGGTCTCCTTTATGCTTGTAGTACCACAAAAAAGGTTCCAGATGGTGATTATCTGCTTACTAAGAACAATTTTGAATTCGAGGATAAGAAAGAATTTTTTGATGAGGAGCTGAAAGATTATGTTCAGCAGAAGCCTAATAAGAAGCAAATTCTTTTTATGCCTTTAGGCCTTATGTTTTACAATATGGCCAATCCAAAATACGATACTATCCTTAATGAGTACATGACGTATCCCCGTGAAATGAGAGATCAGAAACTGAGAGACTCATTATTTATTAAGTATAATATGAAAAATAGTGTCGGGAAAAATCTTTTCTTTGACCGTTTATTGCATACGTGGGGATCTCCACCTGTTATTCTGGATCAGACCAGAAGTGAAAAAGGGGCAGAATCCATCAAAAAAAGGCTGACCTACAGAGGGTACTGGGATGCAGAAGTGAAATACAAGCATAGTTTAGACTCTGCATCTAAAAAAGCAACAGTCAATTATTTCATCAAACACAATGACCCTACCTATATTAAAGATTACTTTTTTAATATTCCGGACCAGGGTATCAAACAGATTTACAATACGCATCTGAATAAAACGCTTGTAAGATCAGGTAAGATTCTTGACCAAACTGTTCTTGAAAAAGAAGTAACAAGGATTACTGACTTAATGAGAGAATATGGATATTATAAGTTCAACAGTACCAATGACGAGGTCTATTTCGTTGCTGACTCTTTAAAAAGCAAAAAGCAGGTTCCTCTTACTTTGGAAATTCATAAAGATTCTTTAGACCGTCCTTATAAGAAAGCTACTTTTGGAAATATTGATGTTGCCATCGTAGATGAAGCTAGTGATTATCCTAAAAATACAGTAAAAGACAGTTTAAGAAGGATAAGATTCCATAAAATGAATGATAAATATAAGACATCTTCATTATGGAGAACCATCATTGTAGACAGCAAGCAGACATACGATCAACAAAAACTGGACGTAACCAAGAGAAACCTTTTAACGATGAACAATTTTAGCATCGTAAAAGCAAGAGACTCTCTAAGACGCGGGGGCGTTACTTCCCCTAATGACAGTATTGTAGATGTCTTATATATATTGAAGCCGCTTCCTAAGTATGAACTGAAAGTAGGAACGGATCTTAATTATTCCCAGATCCTGAATCTTGGAATCTCTCCTTCTGTAGACCTTACTACCCGAAATCTTTTTAAAGGAGCAGAAAACCTTTCTACAAGTCTTTCAGGCACATTTGGGTCTATTGCAAGTACGGAGAATACTGATAAAAGAGTATTAGCCTATGAAATATCAGCTCAGGCATCTCTAAACTTCCCAAGATTGTTACTGCCTTTTAATTATTATAAATTTATCCCTAAAAGATATACTCCTACTTCATCTATTCTATTGGGAGCATCCATACAGAATAATATTGGATTGGGAAGAGTTAACTTTAATACCGGATTAAACTATCAGGCAACCGTCAATGAACAAGTATACCATAAACTGACGTTATTTAATACTCAGATCAGTTTAACGAAAAATAAAAATGCTTATTATGATTACTTCGTTAACGATGAAGTGGTCAGAAAAGAAATAGTTGCTAACTATTCTGCTCATTACGGGATTGATCTTGAAGCAGATATACAATCCGGAAAAACTACAAAAGATGACGTATCTCAGAAAATCATTAATGATGATAGCTACCGAGCTACTCTTAATCCACAAGGCTTAGATTTACTGACAACATTCAGAGGAAGTCTTATCAATAAAGAAAGACAAACCCAGGATGTCTTTATTTCTTCTATGATCTATAATTTTGTTTATAATGAAATTGGAAAGAAGGATTATCCAAATGCATTTTACTTTAATGGAAAAGTTGAACTTGCTGGTAATATTTTAAGTCTGTTCAATAAGAAAAGTAATGATGGAGGTGTTGTTTCAGCACCGCAAAAAACAATCTTTGGAATCCCTTATGCTCAATTTGTAAAATTTGATATTGATACAAGGAAATATTTTAAATTCAACGGCAATCAAACCTTAGTTCTCCGTCAGTTTATCGGAGTGGGTATTCCTTATGGAAACTCAGATGACATGCCTATTATTAAGTCTTATTTTAACGGTGGTTCCAATGATATCAGAGCCTGGGTGGCCTTTGGAGGACTAGGTCCTGCTGATTCTCAGGTAGATGAGAGGGTACGTGCTTACATGACCAATGATGTAAAACTGACGACCAATATTGAGTACAGAATTCCATTTAATAATATGTATGAGGGAGCCCTGTTTACAGATATAGGAAATACATGGAGTCTTCGTAATCATAATGATGCCCATCAGGATCAGTTCAGATTTAATAAATTCTTAAGTCAAATGGGTGTTGGTAGTGGATTTGGGCTAAGAATAAATGTGGCATATATTACCCTGAGATTAGATTTTGCTTATAAAATCTTTGATCCGAATAAACCTGAAGGAGACCGATGGAGATTCAAAACACTACAGCCTTTCAAGCCAACAATTAACTTTGCTTTCGGATATCCTTTCTAATCCGGAGAAACTCCCAAAATAAAATACACTACAGCAATAACACGGGCGAGGATTTCCCTCGCCTGATTTCTGTAGAAACTTTCAGGTTTCGTGACATCCTGTGCATCAAACCCCAGTGCATTCATATCATTATTTCTTGCAAAAAATAAAGCACGAAGGTTATGATATCCTTGAGAAACAATAATGACATTTTTCTTCTTATAAACATCTTTACAACGAAGAATACTTTTGTAGGTATTAAACCCTTTAGGATCTTCAACAATAATATCCTCCGGAACACCTTCCTGATAGATCAGATAGTTTTTCATTGCAGCAGGTTCATTGTAACCTTTACTCTTCTCTCCACTTACAATAATTTTCTTGATCTTTCCATGATGGTAAAGAAGGGCAACGGCATCCATTCTCTTGGTAAAATAAGGATTAGAAAGGCCTGATCTCATCTTTGGAGAAGTTCCAAGCACCAGAGCCACTTCCCTTGGCGGAATTTTTGAAATTTTGGTATAGGTACGGCCATTCGTGAGTCCAAAAACCCACACATTACAGAAACATATCATTAAAATTCCTAATTCCAATGATATAAATCCTAAGTTAAATATGTTCCTGATAATTCTCAACTAAGATCAAAGTTAAGCTTTATTTTTTTACTTTTCACTATTGACATGCAAGCTAATATATGCCCCTGTATTTCTTCTTTTTCGGTAAGATATTCATTTTCCAACAGTTCCACTTCTCCTTCTTCCAAAGAACATTCACAACTTCCGCAAATTCCGGATTTACATGAATAAGGAACAGGGAATTTCTGAAGCAAAAGCTGTTGTAGTATTCTATCCTTATTATCAGGAAGTTGGGTAGTATATTTTTTCCCAAGCATCGTAAATTCTACCTCTATATTTTCAATCAGCGGAAATTCTTTTTCTACAGGATAAATATCATCATTATATTCTTCAAAAAGTTCAAAATGAATATTTCGTTTTGGAATTCCGTGATGGTAACAGGCGTTTGCTAAGGTTTTAATCATCTCCCCTTTTCCGCAAATCAATACTTCATCCACAGCATCCCAAATCGTGGATTCTTCATCAGTATCGTCCAAATGCAGGATCTGATTGATAATTAAATTTAATTTTTTTTCATCCAGCCTACCATAGAAAAACTGATCGGCAGTTTTTTCCTGTGAAAAGAAGTAAAAGATCTGTAGCCTGTCACCACAGGTTCGGGCAAAGGTATCCAGCTGATCTCTGTAAATCAGGTCTTCTGAACTCTTATTTCCAAAAAACAGAAATAATCTTGTTCTTGGTTCGTTATGAAGGATATTTTTAAAATGGCTTAAAATAGGAGTAATTCCAATGCCGGCAGCAAAAGCAACTATTGTTCTGAACTCACTGGGCTTAGATACTATGGTAAATCTTCCGGCAGGTTCACTTACCATTAATTCATCACCTTCATTGTAGTTTTGAAAAAGCTGAGAAGTAGCTCCATCAGGAGCATTCACTTTTATTCCCAAACATATTTTTTCTTCATAAGGAGCGGAAGTCATCGAATAATCATTAATCACTTCTTCTCCATGCGATTGAAATTTTACACTAACGAACTGCCCGGCATCAAACTTAAAGTTTTCTTTCAAACTCTCCGGAATAACGAACTCCAGAGAAAAAGTATTTTTGGTCAGCTCTACCTTTTTCGCTATTTTTAACGGATGAAACTGTATTAGTTTCCCTTTATAGATTTGTTGTTCCATACTTCAATTCAAAAATAGATAAAAAATAATTTATGAAGAAAATAATTTTATCAACGTTAATTCTGGCTGCACTTTACAGCTGTAAGAAAGAAAATTCAAAAGCTGAAGGCAGTACTAGTGTTACCGATTCTGTTGCTGTAGCACAAAACACAAAGGATCAACCGGCCACATATATTCCCAAAGAACTGTCTCCTGAAAATGTAGGTCAGCAATTAGCTAAAAATAATGATACCCTCTATGTTACTAATTTTTTTGCAACCTGGTGTGGACCTTGTATCAGAGAAATCCCAAGTTTTAAAAATAAAATGCAGGAATTAAAAGATAAACCTGTAAAGTTCACCTTTGTAAACCTTGATGACAAAGCTGATTGGGATACCAAAGTGAAAGATTTTGTGATAGAACACAATCTTGGAGCTAGTGTTATCTTACTGGATGGGCAAAAATTAGATCCGACTTTCTTTTCCAATAATTTCAAGCAATGGGATGGAGGTTCAATTCCTTTTACCTTTATGAGAAAAGGAAATCAAACAGACGAATATTTAGGAATGATGACAGAGGAAGTATTGAACTCTAAAATCAATGCGTTTCTAAAATAAAATATACATCTTTCTGAATCATGTCAAAAAGATTTAAAATCCTGTGTTTATTATTGACCATTGCCATCCTTGGAGGAGCAATCGTTAATCTGAACACAGGATTTTTGAGTTTAAATCTTCAGGATTTTTTCCAGGATTCTGCACAGAGTCAAATTGCAGAAATCCGTATTAACAGGGTTCTTGTCATGCTGTTAGCAGGAATCTCAATTCCGACATCAGGATTTCTGATGCAGGAATATTTTCAAAATCCACTAGCCGGACCTGATATCCTGGGAATTACTTCTGTGGCCAGTTTATCAGTAGCATTTTATATTTTCTTTTCTCATAATATTTTGCTTCCGGAATTTCTCCAAAACAGTTTCCTTAGCTTATCAGCGATTGGAGGAAGTTTATTATTGATGCTGATTCTGTTATCCATGTCCAATAAATTTCAGGACAAATCTTACCTGATTATTTTCGGGTTTCTGGTATCTGCTTTTGCGGGAGCCATCGTTTCACTGTTACAGTTTTATGCGGAGAATCAAAGCCTTAAAAACTACATCCTGTGGTCTTTTGGAGCCAATAATATGGTCACCAGAAATCAAATCTATGTATTATTCATTTTAGTATTGATAGGACTGTTTTTCTGTTTTAAATCCATAAAACCGTTAATCGGAAATTCATTAGGAACTTCATATGCACAGAGTTTGGGAGTTAATCTGAAGCATTTAAAACTTTTAATCATTATAGCTTCTTCTCTCCTATCAGCATCTATTACTGCTTTTTTAGGACCTATCCTCTTTATAGGAATTATTGTTCCTCACTTTTGCCGATTGATCTATAACCCTTCCAAATTATGGCAGCAGTGGATCTTAAATATGTTTCTGGGAATGCTGGTTATGTTGTTCTTCTCTGTCATTGCGGAAAAAACTCAAATCCCATTGAATGTGATAAGTTCTGTCTTTGGAATTCCTGTGATCTTACTGATGCTTTTGAAGCAGAATAAGGTTTAATGTTTTTATTGGAAACGCGAAGGCGCAAGTTTTTTGCCTGCTTCATGCTTTAAGTCGCAAAGATTTTATCTACGATAAAATTGAATACAGTAATATATATTTAAATCCAAAATTGCACGCATAGAAACCTATTTGGTATTGATAGTCCTTTTGAAGTAGAGTAAAGTGTGATTTTTTTGTTGGATTAACGCCAAGACGCAAAATTATTTACCATCACCGTACTTTAAGGCGCAAAAGATTTTATCTATGATAAAACTGAATACTGTAATATATATTTAAATCTAAAATTGTACGCATAGAAACCTATTTGGTATTGATAGTCGTTTTGAAGTAGAGTAAAGTCTGATTTTTTTGTTGGATTAACGCCAAAGACTCAAAACTATTTACCAGCATCATGCTTTAAGGCACAAAATATTTTATCTACGATAAAATTGAATGTATATATCTAAAATATATTATTAAGTTATGCAATCACGCTTGCTGAAAATCTTTGATTTTCTTGCGCCTTAAAAATACACGTAACGCATAATAAATCCTTGCGTCTTTGCGATTACCCAACAAGAAAACTCTAATCAAAACATATATAATAACAAAAACACACTCCCATGCTTGCAAAAAAAATCTAATTTTCTAAAATATGATAAATCTTTTCTATATATGTATTTATCCAACAATCCTTATATTTATAATTACAAAAACACACAACAAATGACAGAAAACGAATTATCAAAAATTGTTTTTGATGCTGGTTTAAAAATTCACAAAAAGATTGGTTCAGGATTATTCGAAAATGTTTATGAGGAATGTATGTTCTATGAATTAACAAAATCAGGATTCTTAGTGGAAAGACAAAAACTGCTTCCTATTATTTATGAGGATTTGAAAATTGAAAATGCTTTCAGGCTTGATATGATTATAGAAAACAAAGTTATCTTAGAAATAAAAACTGTTGATTATATCAGCCCTGTTCATAAAGCTCAACTTCTAACTTATTTAAAAATGGCCAATTGTAAACTGGGTATGTTACTCAATTTTCAATCTGATGTTTTCAAAAATGGAATTTCAAGAATAGTAAATAATTTATAAAAATTTGACAAAGTCAAATTCCATGCGCCTTAAAACAGTATTTTTGTACTACAATCTGCAACTTTGCATTTTAACCAACATCAAGCATGCATATACAAATCAAACAAGCCAATATCGGATACAACAAAACATTAATTTCAAATGCTAATGCAGAATTAAAGCTTGGTGATGTATGCTTATTGATTGGAAATAATGGTGTAGGAAAAACGACTTTAATCAAATCTATTCTTCATCAGATTTCATTACTGGATGGAGAAATCTTAATTCATAATAAGAATGTAAAAAGACTTTCTGTAAAGGAAATTGCAGAGAATATTGCTATTGTTTTTTCAAAATCGGTTATTCCACAGCATTATACGGTAGAAGATCTTATTTCATTGGGAAAATACATCTACTACCCTTTTTATTTTGAATTGAAGAAGGAAGATCGTGAAGAGGTTGCTCACATTATTGAGGAACTGGAGCTTGGACAATACAAATATACACTCCTTAAAAATCTTTCAGATGGAAATCTTCAAAAAGCATTTATTGGACGTGCTATTACCCAAAACTCTCCTGTTATTATTCTGGATGAACCGACCACCCATTTAGATGAGAAAAATAAGATCATTATTTTGAAAACTCTGAGAAAGCTGGCAAAGGAACAAAACAAACTTATCTTATTTTCTTCACATGACTGGCGTCTGGCTAAGGAGTTTGCTGATAAAATATGGTATGTAAAAGACAAACAGCTTTATTCAGGAATTGTGGAGGACGTATTGCTTCAGCATGATGAGCTTACCAATGTTTCATTATTTCAAATACATGAGAGTTTTATTCCGCCACATATCTCTGCACCGCCCGTTCAGAAGGAAATGCTCTATTCTTTGCTTCAAAAAAACTTCTCAAAAGACCTTTCTTCTCTTCATTTTGAATTTCAGAACAGTTTTTGGGTAATTACTAACGATTCTCAGAAACAACAATGCGAATCCTTCGAAGAAATCATAAATTTCATTGAAAACATTTACTAATCAACAGTTTTCTTTAATTATTTCACATACTATGCATGCATAGTATTATGCAAATCATACAATTTAACTCTTTTACTATCAACTTATTAACAAAATTTAACGTTAATAAATATTATGCATGCATAATATTTACTAAATTTGGGTAAAACCATTAGCGCAAAAATGATGGATAATAATAAGGAAAAAATAGAAAACGTAGATTTAATTTTAAAGCAGACCTGGTTGGCTGTTTCTAAAATGTACACAGAATTGGCTCAGGAACATGATTCCACAGCAGTGCAAGCCCTCACCCTTCTTAAAATTGATCCCAAAGAAGGCACACGAAGTACGAATCTTGGACCTAAAATGGCCATTGAACCCACTTCCCTAACGAGAATTATTAAACTTTTGGAAGATAACGGATATATCTATAAGGAGAAAACCACCACAGATAAAAGAGAGGTGATTATCAAACTTACCGATAAAGGTTTAAACTCCAGAAATATGTCTAAAGAAGTAGTAGTCAACTTTAATAAAAAGGTGATGGAAAAGATCAGCCCGGAAAAGATGGATGCTTTCAAAGATGTGATGACTGAGATCATGAAAATAGCCAATGAGCTGCTCAATAACAGAAAATAAATTATCATGAACTGTACGGTTCATATAACCTTATAAATAATAAAAAAATAGATATGAAAAGAAGAATCAAACACGTAACAGTTCTTGGTTCAGGAATTATGGGTAGCGGTATCGCAGCTCACTTCGCCAACATTGGTGTGGAAGTGTCACTTTTGGATATTGTACCTTTTGAATTGACTGAAGCTGAACAGAAAAAAGGTTTGACCAAAGAAGACAAGGCAGTAAGAAACAGAATTGCTGCTGAAAACTTCGAAAAACTTAAAAAAGCAAGCCCTGCACTTCTTTATTCACCAAAGTTTGCAGACAGAATCAAAATTGGAAACTTCGATGATGATTTACCAAAAATTAAAAATACAGACTGGATTATTGAAGTAGTTGTTGAAAGACTTGACATCAAAAAATCTGTCTATGAAAAAATTGAACAGTTCAGAAAGCCGGGAACATTAATTTCTTCTAATACTTCAGGGATTCCGATTCATTTCCTTACAGAAGGAAGAAGCGAGGATTTCAAAAAATACTTTGCAGGAACTCACTTCTTCAACCCGGTAAGATATCTTCCTCTTCTTGAGATTATTCCAACAAACGATACAGATCCGGAAATCATAGATTTTTACATGAATTATGGGGCTAAATTCTTAGGTAAAACTACCGTTTTAGCAAAAGATACTCCAGCGTTCATTGCTAACAGAATCGGGGTATTCTCTATGATGGATCTACTTCACAATGTACAGAAATTAGGACTTACTGTTTCTGACGTTGATAAATTAACAGGTCCTGTAATTGGACGTCCAAAATCGGCAACTTTCAGAACTGCTGACGTGGTAGGTCTTGATACTTTAGTTATGGTAGCCAACGGTGTTCGCCAAAGCGGTGCTGAAGCTAATGACTTTAATGATGTATTTGCTCTTCCTCCTTATATCCAAAAAATGATGGATAATAAATGGCTGGGTTCAAAAACTGAACAGGGATTCTATAAAAAAGTGAAAAACGCAGATGGAAAATCTGAAATTCACGGATTGAATCTTGATACTTTAGAATACGAACTTCAAGGCAAATCTTCATTCCCTACTCTAGAATTAACAAAGTCTATTGATAAACCAATTGACAGATTCAAAGTATTGATCGGAGGTAAAGATAAAGCAGGTGAACTATACAGAAAATCATTAGGTGCATTATTCGCTTATGTTTCTCATAAAGTTCCTGAAATTTCTGATGAAGTTTATAAAATAGATGACGCTATGAGAGCAGGTTTCGGATGGGAAAATGGTCCATTTGAGATTTGGGATGCTGTAGGTGTTCAAAAAGGTATTGAATTAGCAAAAGACGCAGGTTATGAAGTTTCTGACTGGGTTAAAAATGTAGAAACTTTCTATAAAGTTAATGATGAAGGACAAAGCATTTATGTTGATAAAAATTCAGGAGAATACAACAAAATCCCTGGACAGGATGCTTTCATTATCCTTGATAACATCAGAAAAAACAAAACGCTTTGGAGCAATTCAGGGGCTGCAATCCTTGATTTAGGTGATGGTATCATCAACTTCGAGATCCGTTCCAAAATGAATTCTCTTGGGGGCGAGGTTTTAGATGGGCTAAACAGAGCTATTGATTTGGCAGAAAAAGAATACGATGGATTAGTAGTAGGAAACCAAGGAGCTAACTTCTCTGTAGGAGCTAACCTTGCCATGATTCTTATGATGGCAATTGAGCAGGATTGGGATGATTTGAATATGGCGATTGCTTATTTCCAGAAATCAATGATGAGAGTACGCTACTCCTCTATTCCTGTAGTCGTTGCTCCTCACGGAATGACCTTAGGAGGAGGATGTGAAATGACAATGCATGCAGACAGAGTGGTTGCAGCCGCAGAAACTTATATCGGACTGGTAGAAACCGGAGTGGGTGTAATTCCTGGTGGTGGTGGTACTAAAGAACTTACTTTAAGAACTTCTAGAGAATTCCACAGTGACGATGTTAAAAACAACAGACTTCGTGATGCATTCATGAATATCGCTATGGGTAAAGTAGCTACTTCAGCATACGAAGCTTACGATATGGGAATCCTTGAAAAAGGGAAAGATATTGTTTCCGTAAGCAAAAACAGACAGATTGCTGAAGCTAAAAAAGTTGCAAAACTATTAGCGGAACAAGGCTATACTCAACCTATCGAGCAAAAAGTAAAAGTTTTGGGTAGAGATGCATTAGGAATGTTTTACGTAGGAACAGATCAGATGTTAACAGGAAAATATATCTCCGAGCACGACAAGAAAATTGCAGACAAATTAGCCAATGTAATGGTAGGTGGAAACTTAT
This sequence comes from Chryseobacterium sp. G0162, assembly GCF_003815715.1. Classification (NCBI taxonomy): domain Bacteria; kingdom Pseudomonadati; phylum Bacteroidota; class Flavobacteriia; order Flavobacteriales; family Weeksellaceae; genus Chryseobacterium; species Chryseobacterium sp. G0162. The sequence continues at coordinate 5,186,771 of NZ_CP033922.1, forward strand.
CTGAACCTACAGTAGTTACCGAGCAGTACTTATTGAACCTTGAAAGAGAAACATTCCTTCAGCTTTGTGGTGAAAGAAAAACTTTGGAAAGAATTCAGTATATGTTACAAAATGGGAAACCACTTAGAAACTAGATCTTTTGTAAAATGTAAAAAGTATTAATGTATTAACGATGCACAATTTCAGAGATTTAGAAGTTTGGACAAAATCAATGAAACTTTGTAAAATATTTTACCTGGCTTCAAATAATTTTCCAAAAGATGAAATGTTCGGATTGACATCACAATCAAGAAGAAGTTTATATTCAATTTCTTCTAATATTGCTGAAGGCGCAGGTCGAGATACAAATGCTCAATTTTCACATTTTTTGAATATTGCATTAGGTTCTTCATTTGAATTTGAAACCCAGATATTAATTGCTAATGATTTGGGGTTCTTTAAAAACGATGATTTTAATATTACTTATTCTGAAATCAAGCATATACAAAATATGTTGGTGAAATTGAAGCAAAAATTTAATACTTAAACATTTTAATCATAAATACATTTTACATAAATACTTTAATACAAAAAAAATGAAAACAGCATACATCGTAAAAGGATTTAGATCAGCAGTAGGAAAAGCACCAAAAGGTTCCCTACGCTTTACACGTCCTGACGTTATGGCAGCAACAGTTATTGAAAAGTTAATGGCTGAGCTTCCGCAATTAGATAAAAACAGAATTGATGACCTTATTGTAGGAAATGCAATGCCTGAGGCAGAGCAAGGATTAAACGTAGCCCGTCTGATCTCCCTGATGGGTCTAAATACAGATAAAGTTCCGGGAGTAACTGTAAACAGATACTGTGCTTCAGGAAGTGAGGCTATTGCAATTGCTTCTGCAAAAATCCAGGCTGGAATGGCAGATTGTATCATTGCAGGAGGTACAGAATCTATGTCTTATATCCCGATGGGTGGTTACAAGCCGGTTCCAGAAACTGATATCGCTAAAACAAACCCTGATTATTATTGGGGAATGGGTTACACAGCTGAAGAAGTAGCAAAACAGTACAATATTACCAGAGAAGAACAAGATCAGTTCGCATTTGAATCTCATATGAAGGCTTTAAAAGCTAACCAGGAGGGAAAATTTGCCAACCAGATTGTTCCGATCCCTGTAGAATATAATTTCCTTGATGAAAATCAGAAGCTTCAGACGAAGAAATTCGATTTCTCGGTAGATGAAGGTCCAAGAGCTGATACTTCGCTAGCAGGTTTAGCTAAACTTAGACCTGTTTTCGCTAACGGAGGGAGCGTAACTGCCGGAAACTCTTCTCAGATGAGTGATGGTGCCGCTTTCGTCATGGTAATGAGCGAGGAAATGGTAAAAGAATTAGGTCTTGAGCCGGAAGCAAGATTAGTAGCTTATGCAGCAGCAGGTCTTGAGCCAAGAATTATGGGAATGGGTCCTATCTATGCTATTCCAAAAGCATTGAAACAAGCTGGTCTTGAATTAAAGGATATTGATTTGATCGAATTAAACGAAGCTTTCGCATCACAATCAGTGGCTATTAAAAAAGAGCTAGGTTTAAACCCTGATATCTTAAACGTAAACGGAGGAGCAATCGCTCTTGGTCACCCACTTGGATGTACAGGAACAAAATTGACCGTACAACTTCTTGACGAAATGAGAAAACGTGGAAACAAATACGGAATGGTTTCTATGTGTGTGGGAACCGGACAAGGAGCGGCTTCAATCTTTGAACTACTTTAAAGCGTACTGATGTATTTACGTAAAATGTATTTATGACTTACAAGCATAAAATCATGAACATATTCTACATGAATACTTTGATACAAAATAATCAATTAAAAAAAACAAAATAATATATGGCTACATTAAAAGGAGGTGAATTCCTGATCAAGGAAATTCCTGCAAATGAAATTTTCAGTCTTGAAGAACTGAGCGAAGAACAAAAAATGCTTCGCGATTCTGCGAAAGAATTTATAGATAGAGAAGTTGTTCCACAACATGATCGTTTTGAGAAAAAGGATTATGCATTGACTGAAGAGAAAATGCGTCAATTAGGAGAAATGGGACTTCTTGGAATTACTGTCCCTGAAGAATATGGAGGTCTTGGAATGGGATTCGTGAGTACAATGTTGGCTTGTGATTACGTTTCAGGTGGAAATGGATCATTAGCAACAGCTTATGGAGCGCATACAGGAATAGGAACACTTCCTACTCTCCTTTATGGAACTGAGGAATTAAAAAAGAAGTATCTTCCGGATTTAGCGAACGGAACAAAATTCGGTGCTTATTGTTTGACTGAACCGGATGCGGGTTCTGATGCCAATTCAGGGAAAACCAGAGCAAAATTGTCAGATGATGGAAAACATTACATCATCAACGGACAAAAAATGTGGATTTCCAATGCAGGTTTTGCTGATACTTTCACTTTATTTGCTAAAATTGATGATGATAAAAACATCACCGGTTTCGTTATCAACCGTTCTGAACTGGAAAACCCTGAAAGCTTAACTTTTGGAGAAGAAGAGCATAAATTAGGAATTCGTTCCTCTTCTACACGTCAGGTTTTCTTCAATGATATGAAAGTTCCTGTAGAAAATATGTTGGGTGAAAGAAATAATGGTTTTAAAATCGCTTTGAATGCATTAAATGTTGGTAGAATTAAATTGGCTGCAGCAAATCTTGACGGACAAAGAAGAATTTTGAATCATTCTATTCAATATTCAAATGAAAGAAAACAATTCGGAGTTTCGATCTCTACTTTCGGAGCGATCAGAAAGAAGCTTGCTGAAATGTCAACCGGAGTTTTCGTAAGTGAAGCAGGTTCATACCGTTTAGCAAAAAATGTTGAAGATAAAATCGAAGAATTAGTTTCCGGAGGAATGGATCATCAACAAGCTGAATTAAAAGGGGTTGAAGAATTTGCTGTAGAAGCTTCTATTCTTAAAGTTTTTGTATCTGATCTTACCCAAAATACTGCCGATGAAGGAATTCAGATTTATGGTGGAATGGGATTCTCTGAAGATACTCCTATGGAATCTGCCTGGAGAGATGCGAGAATTGGAAGAATCTATGAAGGAACGAACGAAATCAACAGATTATTAGCAGTAGGAATGCTTATTAAAAGAGCAATGAAAGGTGAATTAGACCTTTTATCTCCTGCAATGGCTATCAGCAAAGAATTGATGGGTATTCCTTCATTTGAAGTTCCTGATTATTCAGAATTCATGAGTGAAGAGAAAGCTATTATCGCTAATCTTAAGAAAGTATTCTTAATGGTTTCCGGAGCAGCTCTTCAAAAATATATGATGGACATTGAAAAGCAACAACACTTATTACTGAATGCTTCTGAGATCCTTAACCAGATCTATATGGCAGAATCTGCAATATTAAGAGCTCAAAAACACTTCTCTCCTGATTCTGTAGAAGCAGCTATGGCTCAATTGAACCTTTACAAAGCGGTTGAGAAAATCATTGTAGCAGCTAAAGAGGGAATCATTTCTTTTGCTGAAGGAGATGAGCAGAGAATGATGCTTTCAGGATTAAGAAGATTCACTAAGTATACTAATCATCCGAATGTAGTAGCATTAACTGAAAAAGTAGCGGCTCACTATATCGAAAAAGGAGCTTATTAGTCTCTATAACATAAATTTGATTTCAAAACGTCCCATTTTGGGGCGTTTTTTGTTATTTATTCGTTCACAAAAGAGAATTTTGAAAAAAATTCAGATTTCAATATTTTTTCTCTAACTTTATGATACTAAAACCTTTAACCAAAATACAAACTTATGGGAAAATTTATTATTTCTAAAAGAACCAACGGAGATTTTCAGTTCAACCTTAAAGCCGGAAACGGCCAAGTAATTTTAACAAGCCAGGGATACAGTACAAAACCGTCCTGTGAGAACGGAGTCAGTTCTGTAAAAATCAATTCTCAGGAAGATGCCAAATTTGAAAGGAATACCGCCAGAGATGGCAGATGTTATTTTAACCTTAAAGCCGGAAATGGGCAAATCATCGGAACCAGCCAGATGTATGAATCTGATAACGGGATGGAAAATGGAATAGAATCTGTAAAAAATAACGCTCCCAATGCTTCTGTAGAGGATGAAACAAATTTCTAGAATATTACTAAATAATCTTAATAAAAATGTCTTATATTTTTAAGGCATTTTTTATTTTTGTACTCTATTTTCATAGAAAAATGACAAAAGAAGAACTACTCAATAAAGCTATAAAGATTGCCGATAAGGCTCATAAAGGACAAACTGATAAATACCACGCTCCTTATATTGCACACGTTATGCGTGTCATGGAATATGGTAAAACAATTGATGAAAAAATCGTTGGTGTGCTGCATGATGTTGTAGAAGATCATCCATTGGAATTCAGCCTTGATTATTTAAGAGCAGAAGGATTTCCCGAATACATTATTTTCGCCATCAGCTGCCTTACCAAATTCGATCCGGAGGAAGACTACGATGAATTCATTAAAAGAACAGAAAGATCCCTTCTTGCGGTTGCAGTAAAAATTAATGATCTTCGCGATAATATGGATCTTAGAAGAGTAAACCGCGAACTTACTCCTAAAGACATTAAAAGATTTAATAAATATCTTAAAGCCTATCGTTATCTTATAGAGAAATACTAATTAAAAAACACACAAATGACTAATAACCTGCCCAAAATTTCACCTGCTTATCAATCTAAGCTGACTTCTGCTATTATATCAGTTTCAGTTTTTTTTCTGATGTATTTAATACTTATTCTAACTTCTCTCCTAATGATTTTCCTATTAGGTTATGGTGCCATCCAGCTATTGAGTATTAAAGTTAATTATTTTACTATTTTTGGCGCGGTAGGATTATTTAGTATAGGTGTTTTTGTATTTATCTTTCTTATCCGATTTATTTTCAGAAAAAATAATTACAGTACACGTCATCTGATAGAAGTAACACGCTCCCATCAGCCCGAACTTTTTAACATGATTGACGAAATTGTAAAGGAAACAAAAGTTCAGGCTCCCAAGAAAGTTTTTCTTTCACCGGAGGTAAATGCCAGTGTAAGCTATAATTCTATTTTCTGGAGTATGTTTCTTCCTGTAAAGAAAAACCTTACTATAGGCATGGGACTTATTAATTCAACAAGTGCCGGAGAATTGAGAACGGTTCTTGCTCATGAGTTTGGCCATTTTTCTCAAAGAAGTATGAAAGTAGGTGGTTATGTGAATCAGGCCGAAAAAATCATTTTTGAAACCGTTTACAATAATAAAGATTATGAAAATTTCATTATAGAGTTTTCAGGAGGCAATGTATTTTTTAAAATTTTCGGTCTCATCTCAGTGAGTTTTATCAATGCATTTCAATATATTCTTAAAAGTATTTCAAATTTTCTTTTTAAAAACCATGCTTCGCTTCAAAGAGAAATGGAATATCATGCCGATGCCATCTCAACGTTCATAACGAATCCTGAAGAGCAGATTTCATCGTTATTAAGATTAGAATTGAGTGATGTTGCTCTTACTTATACGCTCAATTTCTATATTGAGAACAATCAGAAATATCTTCCTAAAAATATTTATAAAAACCAGGTTTCTTTAATGAAAATTTTCAGTGAAAGAAATAATCATCCTTATGTAAACGGACTTCCACAAATAGATCTAGAAGATTTGACCCGATATAATAAATCCAGAATTGAGATTGAAGACCAATGGGCATCTCATCCCGATATTGCCAAAAGAGTAGAAAGGATCAAAAGGAACGAATCCCAAAATACAAGCAGAGATCACAGACCTGCCGGAGAAATAATAAAAGGCTATGAAAGTATATGCGAAACTTTAACTTCAAAGTATCTCACATTATTAAATATTAAAAATGTTGGAGAAGTTATTGATGACGAAACTTTTACAGCGCTTTATCTGGAAAACAATAATTATCAGCATCTGATTTCTTGTTTTAATGGATATTATGAAAGGCATAACCCTATTTTAGAAAATATTGAAGCTATTATTCCAGATTCCGGGCTTCAACATGGATATGACCTTTTCAGTGATAAAAAAGTTTCTCTTGTGTATGAAAAAGCAGGGATAGAGCAAGATCTTCAAACTTTAAAATATTTAGTTTCTCAACCAAAAGAAATAAAAACGTTCAGATATAACGGTACCTTACACAAAGCAAAAGAGGCTGGAAACATTATCCCACAACTTGAAAAAGAACTTACCCAGGTAACTGCTGAGCTTCATACAAACGACAAATCTATTTTCCAGCATTATTATCATATATGCACTGATGAACAGCGAATGGATTTAATACGTCAATACAAAAAAATGTCAGCAATAGACAAGGAATTTGATGAATTTCAAGAAAGCCTTAATGAATTTATCGGATACTTACAATTCATGACGGTTACTTTACCTTTTGAAGAAATTCGTAAACACAGAGCAAAGCTTTTGAAGGCAGAAAAACCGTTTAAACAAAAGATCAGAAACCTTCTGGAAAATTCTGCTTACAAAGAATTCCTGACGGATGAAGAAAATAACCTTCTTCAGCAGTTTGTAAATACTGAATATATTTATTTCAATAATGACCGATATCTTCAGAATGAGGTAGATTCAGTATACTTATTGATTGAAAAATATCAGGGTCTTTTAACTACTTATTACCTTAATACAAAACAGGATCTATTAAATTTACAGTCAGATTTAGACAGAGCCTCTTAGTCTGCCCCTGGGAAATCATATGTTTTCACCTCGTGATCTGTACCATCAATATTGATATTCAATGCCAGGTAGATGAAATGTAAATTCTTATTTCCTTTTGCTTCAAATTCACGTTGCCAAAGGTATCCGCTCAAAATTCCAAAATAGTCATCAATCTGATAGCCAAAACCACCATACACCCTGTTTCTGGCAAAAGTGGGCTTCATTGGGGATACCAGGAAGATTTCATCATAAGCATTGGCAAAAACAGTTCCTTTTTTGATCGTTTTAGAGTTTAAAGGAACACTTACATTCAGACGGTAACGATACCGCATTCTTTGGGATGTCTGATCCGTTTGTGGTTCATAAAACCAGCTTTTCTCAGCACGGAAACGGTTTTCAAACTTCACAATACCCTTTTTGATATCAATGATATCCTGAAGCCATACTCTGAACTCTTCCCTGCTTAATTTGTGGTCCTTATAATTGACATACCTTCCCAGTCCTACAAAAGGTTTATGATTCTTGGTAAGATTATACCCTAATCCCCCTTTTATTTCATAATAATCCGGGTAGGTATAATCTTCATTACCTCTTAATTGCCCTTCTCCGTAGATGAAAAATTTAGGATGAAACTTATAGGTTAGCGTTACTGCATTGAAGCTGGAAATATGTTCCTGAGCTTTGAATAAAGATAGACTAAGAAGTAGCCCTAAACCTAGAAAACGTTTCATAAAAAATTTTTGCAAATGTAATTTTTTTAACAATTTGTTAATATTAACTTTAATTAATATTGATTTAACACTTACTTCATGTTAATTGTATAAGAAAAGCCTATATGAAACCATCTTTGTGGCATTTCTACTCCAAATGCTTCCGTGTATTTTGTATTGGTAATATTATTCACTAGAACATATACCGAATAATCTTTTTTGCTAAAGCTTAATTTTTCATCCAACAGCTGATAGCTTCCCAGGTTCATCCTTTGATTGTACCTGTAAACCAATTCATTTGTGAAAGCACCTAGGAATTTTGTCTCCATTTTACCAATGAACTGATGTCTCAGATTATCCATAACGTATTTTGAAACGAATTCATTGGATTTCTGAAACTTACCATCAATATAAGTATATCCTGCCATCACCTTCAGCCAATCGTTCATTTTGTAGTTTACTTCGGCTTCTATTCCTTTGATTTTAATGTTTCCTACATTATCTGCAGCCCATGTTTTATCATTGATATCTTTTTTTACCCAATCAATAGAATTTTTTGAATCTCTTAAAAACCCGCTAATTTTGGCTAAAATCTTTTTATCCTGATATTGGTAACCTACCTCAGATGAAATACCATTTTCAGGCAGCAAATTTGGGTTACCACGCTCTTGCGGACTTACATAATAAAGATCGGTAAAAGTAGGAATACGGTGTACTTTGGCAATGTTCCCATAGACTTTGCTGTTAGGATTGAAATTATATCCTACATCCAATCCAGGATAGAAAAAATTACCCTCTTTAGAATAGTTTGCCCATGAGATTCCGGGACTGATGTTTAATTTTTTATCTAATAATGAGAAGTGATGTTCAAAGAAAACCTGGGAAACAAAACGGTTCGGATTTCCTAGATTACTGCTTACCAAGAACTCTTTTCTCAGCTCCACACCTACTCCTGTAGTTCCCAATCCCCATTGATAGCTGGAATTGACTTCACCTCCTACATTATTTCCAATGTGCATATTTCTGTAAAAAGAAGGGTCTTGTCTTTTGTAAAGGTACATATCCTGCCCTCTTCTCCAATATACATTAGAATTAATCTTTAATTTTCCAAAAGTCTGCTGATGGGCAACACTTACAATAGATGCCTGCATTTCTTCATACTGATCAATCGCAGTTTTGGAAGCATAAAATCCATTAGCTCCGAATTTCTTTTCAGAAAAACCGGCCTGAAGTCTCAGATCACCATTCTTAATATTCAGTTTTCCCTGATAGAATACATTTCTGATTTCATAATCCGTATTATACATATAGCCTTGAGATCCTGAAGAATTAGCCTGCAGGGTATTGGAAAATTTTTCATTTCCCATCTGGGCATTAAAGCCTAATCTATAAGAACTATAGTCTCCACCTTCTGCACTTATTTTAACCTTCTTTCCTACTCCCGGTTTGGTAATCACATTAATAACCCCGGCGTAAGCATTTTGCCCAAAACGTCTGGCAGCAGGGCCTTTGATGATCTCAATTTTTTCCACATCTTCAAGATCCACCGGAATGTTCATAGAATTGTGCCCTGTCTGTGAATCATTGATTCTGACTCCGTTCAATAATAATAAAACCTGCTCAAAGGAACTTCCACGGAAACTGATATCACTCTGAACTCCATTGGATCCTCTCCTTCTGATGTCCATCCCCGGAACCTGCTGAAGAATTTCATCAATACTTTTTGAAGGGGCATTGGCAATATCTTCTTTGGTGATTACAGTAATATTCTGGTTGGCACTTTTATAAGGTGTAGAGATAAACTTCCCCTGAAATTCAATTTTTTCAATATCTGTAGTTTTTTCCTGAGCCTGTACCCAAAGCAGAGATCCCAGAAAAAAAACACTTCCTATCTTTTTGATCATAATCGTTTCCGTAGTTTCTTTTAACAAGGTTCAAAAGTAAGGGAGTTCAGGAAGACAGGCAAATGATACTTGTCATAAAAAAAGACGCGGCCTGAAATGCTGCGTCTATGTTCTTTGAGGGAGAGTTTCTATCTTTTTCTCATTAAATGTGTAACTAGATCTCTGAATAATTTTCTCATTCCTATATTACATATTTATGAATACAATTTTAAATAATTTTAAAATATAAAACAATACCCTGGCAAAAAAACGTGTTAAAAGATCAAAAACTGTTTAAAATTCAATAACAACAAAGGGCAAAAAGAAAATAATTCCACAAAAAACATTTTAAATCTTCTTTTTCTGAGTGTAATATTGTGGGATCATCATTCTCATTTTTTATTTTATATACAATTTTAGTAATAGGATAATCATGTAATTTTCGCTAAAAAATTCGTAATTTTGTGGGTCTTAATTTTACGGTGAGAAGATTCTTTTTCAACTCTATTTTGGGCAGCATTCTGCAAACATGTTGTCTCTGTCAGTTGAATAGAAAATAGTTTTGAAAGTTCAATTGATGACATCCTGGAATATTCCAGAAAACACCATTAAACTGGCAGTTTACAACACTGTACAGTTACTTTTATGAATAAACAAAATATGGCTAATACTACAGAAATAGACATAAAAAAACAGATTTTCGTTAAGAATGCCCATCTTAATAATCTGAAACATATAGACGTCCTGATCCCCAAAAACAAACTGATTGTTATTACCGGAGTATCAGGAAGTGGTAAATCATCTCTGGCTTTTGATACCATTTATGCAGAAGGACAGAGAAGGTATGTGGAAAGTTTAAGTTCTTATGCCCGTCAGTTCTTAGGAAAATTAGAAAAGCCTAAAATTGATGATATTAAAGGACTTGCACCCTCCATCGCTATCCAGCAAAAAGTAATTTCATCCAATCCACGTTCTACCGTAGGAACCTCTACAGAGATCTATGATTATATGAAGCTTTTATTTGCCAGGATTGGAAAAACATTTTCTCCTGTTTCGGGGGAAGAAGTGAAAAAAGATTCGGTTTCTGATGTGGTTGACTTCATTAAGGCTTCTAAAAAAGATACTTCCTTTTTATTGACTGCTCCATTGGAATATGATGCTGATAATTTTAAGGAAACTTTAAATGTTTTAAAACTTGCCGGTTTTACAAGACTTGAAATCAACGGAAATCTGGCAGGAATTGAAGATCTTGAAAGCTTCGGATTTGCCCCGGAAAAAGGAATGAAGATCAATTTGGTAATCGACCGTTTTTCCTATGAAGAAGATGAAAGCTTTTTACAGCGATTGGCAGACTCTATTCAGATGGCTTTTTATGAAGGCCATGGCTACTGTTCTTTAAAAAATACAGACACCGAAAAGGTAAAAGAGTTCTCCAATAAATTTGAATTGGATGGAATAGAGTTTCTTGAACCCAATGTTCATTTTTTTAGCTTCAATAATCCGTATGGAGCATGTCCGGCATGCGAAGGCTATGGAAAAGTAATTGGAATTGATGAAGATTTAGTGGTTCCTAATAAGACACTATCCATCTATGAAGATGCTGTAGCCTGCTGGCGAGGAGAAACAATGAGTGAATGGAAAAAAGACTTTATCAAAAAGGCAGGAGACTTTCCTATTCATAAACCTTATCATCAATTGACCAAGGAGCAGAAAAATTTCCTTTGGAAAGGTGATGGTAAAAGTACTTTCCCATGTATTAACAATTTCTTCAAAATGCTTGAAGAAAACCTTTATAAAATCCAGTACCGTGTCATGCTTTCCCGTTACAGAGGAAAAACCCTTTGCCCAACTTGTGAAGGATTAAGATTGCGTGAAGAAACGAGCTGGGTAAAAGTAGACGGACACAACATTCAATCAATGATTGAGCTTCCGTTAGATGAACTTGTTCCGTTAATCAACAGTCTAAAATTATCTGACCACGATAAAGAAGTTGCCAAACGTCTATTGTACGAAATCACAACCCGTCTGGAGTTTTTACTAAAAGTAGGGTTAGGATATTTAACCTTAAACAGAACCTCAAATACCCTTTCAGGAGGAGAAAGTCAAAGAATTAACCTGGCAACAAGCTTAGGAAGTTCTTTGGTAGGTTCCATCTATATATTGGATGAGCCTTCTATCGGATTACATTCCAAGGATACTGAAAATCTCATCGAAGTATTGAAAAATCTACGTGATTTAGGAAATACTGTCATTGTAGTGGAACACGATGAAGATGTGATGCATGCCGCCGATTATATCATTGATATTGGACCGGAGGCAGGTTATCTTGGTGGAGAACTCGTATTTGCAGGAGATTATAAGGATCTGAAAAAGGCCAACACGCTTACCTCAGAATACCTTACAGGAAGACTCGAAATAGAAGTTCCGAAGAAACGTAGAAAAGCAAAAGAATGGATCCATATTAAAGGAGCCCGCCAGAATAACCTTAAAAATATTGATGTAGATGTTCCTTTGGAAAGTCTAACCGTTATTTCAGGTGTTTCCGGAAGTGGAAAATCTACTTTAATGAAGGAAATCCTTACCAACGACATTCAGATTCAGCTGGGAATGGGTGGTAAAAAAGGAGACTATGATTCTGTAGAGTTCCCCAAAAAGCTCATCAAAAATATTGAATTGATTGATCAGAATCCTATCGGAAAATCTTCAAGATCAAACCCGGTAACCTACCTGAAAGCATATGATGACATCCGTGATCTTTTTGCTAAGCAGAAGGTTGCTAAAATGATGGGTTACAAACCGAAGCACTTCTCTTTCAACGTAGATGGTGGAAGATGTGATGAATGTAAAGGTGAAGGAGTCATCAATGTTTCTATGCAGTTTATGGCTGATATTGAGCTTGAATGTGAAGTTTGTAAAGGAACACGATTCAAAAATGAGATCCTTGAAGTAAAATTCGATGAGAAAAATATTTCTGATATTCTTCATATGACGGTGGATGAAGCATTGGAATTCTTTAAAGATAATAATGAAGAAAAAATTGTAACCAAGCTGAGACCCTTACAGGAAGTTGGATTGGGGTATTTACAGTTGGGACAAAGCTCTTCTACCCTTTCCGGTGGTGAAGCACAACGTGTAAAACTGGCTTCATTCCTTGTGAAGGGAGTTACTACAGATAAAACTTTATTTATCTTTGATGAGCCTTCTACCGGGCTTCATTTCCATGATATCCAAAAGCTTTTGAAATCATTACAGGCACTGATTGAACTTGGACACTCAGTGATCGTTATTGAGCACCAGCCGGATATTATCAAATGTGCTGACTATATTATTGATATTGGCCCAGGAGCTGGAAAACATGGTGGAGAGGTAGTTTTTGCCGGAACCCCTGAGGACCTGGCGAAAAATAAAAAGTCTTATACCGCAAAATACATCAAGGAAAAACTTGAGAAATAAATACAGACAGAGAGCCGTTAAGCTCTCTGTTTTTTTATTATCCTAAAGGTCTATTTAAATATTATATAAAAATGGACTTTCCCTAATGTAATTAGAATTTTCAATCTGTGAAACCAAAAACTCCGCAAGATCGGCAGCTCTGATATTTTCACCTTTACAATCGATCAGGCTTATTTCAGTATTACAACTCCTGTCTGTTATAGTAATCAGAGGTAAGCGTACCAAAGTCCAGTCTAGATCACTTTCTAAAAGCAGCTGGTATTCTTTCTGCTTATCTGAAGTGGTTTCAGGATAATTCTGATACATCCATTCGGTAGCCATTTTCACCCGGTCATTTTTTTGATCCGTTGAAGTATTCACGCTCAATCCAGTGGTTACGATATATCTTTTGATTCCATAATGATTCATTGTTCGGATGATATTTTTTGTAGCATCACTAAAGATTGACTTTTCTTCTTTGGGCTGCCCTAGTGTACTTATCACAATATTGCAGCCTTCGATTAATGAATGTACAGCCTCTTCATCCCTCACATCTCCTTTTACTATTTCAATCAGAGGATCTTGCATTTTGAAGTCTTCAGGCTTTCTCCATAAAAGCTTGATCGGATATCTTTTTTCAAGAAGGTTTTGTACCAGATATTTTCCGGATTTTCCGGTTCCACCAATAACGGCGATTGTATTTGTTTTCATAATGATCTTATTTTAAATATGATGGTTATGATCCAAACTATTTTAATCATGAGTAGTTTGTTTATTCATAACTAAGCTGGATTTAAATAATAAAGTATTGGGTTCAGTAATTCTGGACCTGTTATTTTCAAGCTTTAGAATAATGCTTGATATCGGATGATATTTAGAATAAGATTTTAATGAAATAAAGATACTCAATTTCCAGTTATCTCAAATAAAAATAAATTTATCTATTAATTCACAATCAATTAAATCACTTGTTTGAGTATTATATATTTCATAATTTTATGATTTAACAAATTAAAAATCAAATACTATGAAAAATTTAAAGAAATTAAAAAGGAATCATCTTGTATTGATAAGTGGCGGAGATGTTCCATATGCAGATTGTGATATGGAAGGAAAGTGTCCTGCTGTTTCAGGTTCGTATTATTGCAGCGGAGGAATCTGCTATAGATCTTCAGGTGGAGGTAATCCTGATGATAACTGCCATGAGCCTAAACGCGACTGTATGCCATGGGAAACAGGATGCGGTTGTGTATATTCTTAAAAATATTTATCAGATAAAATATAGAGCAGTTTTTACTGCTCTTTGTATGTTTTAAAATTTATATTCATAAAAAAGACTTCAAAACCATTCAATTATATCAGAAAAAATTCAGATTTTTGTGATTAAGCCATTCTATCATGAAATTTGGAAAAATAATATCTCCTCTACCTGCTCTCTTCCTTCTTATAAATTGTTCAGTAAAGAAAAGTATAAGTTCTGAAAATGAATATGAAGTGAAGCGGGATACACTCACTTTCTTAGACCCAAGCAGAAACCGTAAGATTCCTGTTGCTTATTATATTCCTAAAACTAAGAAGAAAATACCGAATCAGCAGGTGATTATCTTTAATCATGGATATGGTTTTAATAAAGGTGGTGATTATTTTGTATATTCTTATTTGACAGAAAAGTTGGCCTCAAAGGGGTATTTTACAATAAGTATTCAACATGAACAAACTACAGATGCTCCCCTCCCAGTAGAAGGAAACCTACAAATCGTAAGAAGACCTTTCTGGCAAAATGGTTCCGACAATATACTATATGTATTGAATGAGCTTAAAAAAACGAATCCGGATCTGGATTATAAACACCTTACCTTGATCGGCCATTCTAATGGTGGTGATATGGTGGCTTTATTTGGAAATCAGCATCCTAATCTTGTGTATAAAATTATTGCGATGGATAATAGAAGAATGTTCCTTCCAAGAACAAGTATTCCTAAAATTTATTCATTGCGTTCCAATGATTATCCTGCTGATGAAGGAGTCTTACCTACGGAAGAAGAGCAGAAAAAATATCATATGACCATTCAGCCCACTTCCATCAACCATAGTCATATGGATAATAAAGGCAGTAATGAAGAGAAAAAAACATTGAATGATTTTGTTCTGAAATACCTGAATGAGCAGTAATAATAAGCATATCTTATAGTAATTTGTGGAATAACGTCAGACTTATCCACAACAAATTGTGGATAACTTGTTAATTTTAACATTAAATTCACATTTCGTATTAAAAATATCACTACATTTACTATGTAATAAACATCGAAGTGGAAACTTTATTTGCTTTTCTTACTACTCTTGAAATTGCAATTAAATTTGAAATAAAAATTTAAGCACAGCATTGTCGGCTGTGCTTTTTATTGTTGTCTAATTAAAAAAATGAGATGTATTATCTACTGAATCTGCCCCTAACGGGCAGATTCTTTTATTATAAAGATTCCAACTACAAAAAGTATCACCCTATTCAATCTCGAAATTTAAAAGAAGAGTACAAATATTTGTGTAATCATGGTAAAAAACAAACATATTGATTTGAAATACATACAAGAATAATTTGTAATTTTATTTCCTAAGGCCTCATAGTTCAATGGATAGAACAAAAGTTTCCTAAACTTTAGATCCAAGTTCGATTCTTGGTGGGGCTACCAGACAGGGATTAGCTGTTTTCTGATCATTTTTTTTATTATTTATACTACCTAACCCATTGGTTACAAGAGATATACTTCTTAATACAGAGTTTACTCTGGTAGTTCGATATTCAATTCCTGTAAATTCAAGATTTTCTGGATATATCGAACTAATTATTTTTCTTTTTGCTTCTACACTACTTGATTGGTATAATAATGATAAGTTAGATATAACTGATAGAGCCTTGTTTAAGCGATCATCAACTTTTTCGGGATTACGAGTCGCAACTAAGCAAGAATGAAGTTCATTTTCAAGAATTTCAATTTTTTGTTTAGACTGTGCTTTAATAATCATATAATCGTCATCTTCAATCTTTTCCGCTAATAATTTATCTCGTGCAAGAGCTATCTTAGCATTATAAGTTTCTATTTCAGAAATTATTCTTTTTCTTCTATCGCCGGCTTTGTTATTATACTTTTTATAGGCTGTTAGTAGAATATTTTGTAAAATTTTTTGAACTGAAGGAAGAAACTCATATTTCTTTAGTTCCTCTACAAAAAGATTATTGGTAAGTTCAGCACTTTGCCTAAATCCACAAAATGATTTACAATGATAGTAATAATATACTTTCTGACTTCCCTTTGAACCGCTGGCCGTTAAATTTTTTCCACATTTCGGACAAATCAAAAAACCTCTCAATGGAAAAATATCAGCAGAACTAAATTTTATATACTTTCGGGTTTTTCTTTTATTGCCTTCTAAAATGAGCTGAACTTTATTAAATAGTGTCTCACTTATAAGAGGAGCATGTAAAGATTTTACATAGTGAGCTTCTTCATCCCGGTATTTCTTTATAAATATTTTACCACAATACACTGGATTTCTTATCGCAACATGAAAAGCTTGATTACTCAAAATTTTTACTCCCTTTTCTGAAAGCTGTCGTCGTATAGTTTCAGGAGCTTCAATTCCTTTTGCTATTTCATTGAATAAATAACGTATTATTGAAGCTTCAGGTTCTTTAGGCTCAATAAACTTATATTTGCCATCCTCAGTAATTTTATTAATGTATCCGAAAGGAGCACTAGCCATCCATCTTCCTTCCTTTTTAGCTCTTCGCATACCATAAAATGTATTCAGTGCTCTTCTGTCATTCTCTACTTCTGGTGCAGCAAGATAGATTGCTAACATCATTTTATTTTCTGGTATGAAAAGATCCAATGGCTGTTCTATAGCCTGCACTTCTACTCCCAGTTTTTTAAGGATACCTATCATTTGATATGCATCACCTGCATTCCTACTAAAGCGGTCCCATTTAGTAAATAAGACTTTATCAATCTTAGATTTTTTCTTCTTTAGATAAATTAAAAGCTCATTCCATCCTGGACGATTAAAATTTTTTGCTGAATGATCTTCAAAAATAAGATTATCAATTTTAAGATTATTAGTTTCACAATACCTTTTTAAGCGTTCTTCCTGATCACGTTGAGAGTAACCTCTATCTGCCTGCTCATCAGTTGATACACGAATATATAAAGCAACATTACTCATAATAATTAGTTTAAAAATTTTCACCTAAAGATATCGAAAAGTATTTACAAGGTTTGTAATCAACTTAATAGTAAAAACAAGATTTATTAAGGAAGTTAATCGACTAGTATTATTTCAAAATTGAATTTTTCACTAGTTACAAGACCGGCAATTAAATATAAAAATACTAAAATCTTTTTCGCTTCCTCCACAGTAACGTACACACCATCAGTTTTAAGAAGCTCAATTGTTTCTTCATTTGTCATTGTACTTATTTGTAATTTTTCCATATTCACATTTTTGTTTTGGAACATAAAATTGAATACATAATTTAGAGAAGGTATCGTTATGAAAGTAAAAGCATCTGTTTGGCAGTAAATGACTTTTCTTCCTATACTTGAAAGTTTCCAAGTGTCTTCAAAATGTATTTGATGGCAGTCTGTTGCATTTAATTGACTACAGTTTTTTTTATCCAAAACATCTAATTTTTGTACATTTGAGACTATGAAAGAACAGCACCTGGAGCCAAATCAAGAACTTTATCATTCAATTGCTAAAATTATTGCAGATTCAAAATCAAGCCTTTACAGAACTACTAACACCATATTGTTAAAGATGTACTGGGAAATAGGAAAACTCATTGTCCAGGATGAACAAAATGGTGAAAAACGTGCTGGTTATGGAAAATATCTACTTAAAAATTTAGCAAACCAACTATCTCTTGAGTTCGGCAAGGGGTTCAATGAAAGAAACCTGAACAATATGAGGGCATTCTTTAACTCTTTCCCAATTTGGAACGCAGTGCGTACCGAATTGAGTTGGACTCATTACAGGATTATAAGCAGAATTGACAACCCTGATCACAGAATTCAGTACATCGATCACTCCATTGAAGGAAACTGGAATACCAGAACATTGCAACGAAATATTGACAGCCAGTATCTGGGCAGGTTGTTAAAATTTCCAGAGAATAATGATGGGAAAGAAGTTTCATCTTTCATAAAAGATCCTTACATATTTGAATTTCTAGGATTACCAAATGATACCGCACAGACAGAAACTCAAATAGAATCAGCACTCATCTCTCACCTTCAACAATTCCTAATGGAGCTAGGGAAAGGTTTTGCATTTGTTGCAAGGCAGCAGCACATTGTTACCGATACCTCCGACTTCTTTATAGATCTTGTCTTTTATAATTACTATCTTAAATGTTTCGTACTTGTCGATTTAAAAACACATAAATTAACCCACGAAGCTATTGGACAGATGGATATGTACGTTAGGATGTATAATGATCTTAAAAAACGTGATGATGATAATCCAACTATTGGCATCATTCTATGTACGGAAAAAGATGAAACAGTGGTAAAATATTCTGTTATGTCTGAAAATGAAAAATTGTTCGCAAGTAAATACAGAACATATCTCCCCGATGAGAAAGAATTAAAGCAGCTTATCGAAGCAGATCGATTAAAACTTGAACTGGATAACCTCAGCTAAATAAAACAAGTATATAACAAAGCTAAGCCTTTCAGATTATATTGGAAAATCAGTACAATTTGATTGTGCTGAAAAAAGTACATAGCTAATCACTTATACTTAGTGATTTTATTGGGTAAATCATGTCCAAATAACTCCCACCGTAGATCTTACATTGCAACACCTTAGTTTTATAATAAGACTTTATATTCATTGATCCAACTGGATTTTTATTGAGAGTTCTAACATTTCCAAAAATAACCGGTAAAAAGGCAGCTAAGGTATTGTTGCCAGCCATCGCTCATGCAGTCAAAAGACTACGGCATAAACGGCTTCCTCCCTGAAGGTACCCTCCAATTATTCCGTTTCCTTTTGGCTTTTTTCATTGTCAACACTTCATATCTGCTTTCTTTTTTCCGGTTTTTCTTTTGAAAAATATTAAACAAAACCTAAAAGGTTTGCAGGGAAAGGAAGGATAAAAGATAAGAACAAATCACAAATATAAGTACGGGAAATTCAAGTCTCTGCCGTACAAGAGCAATCACATGGATTTTAATATTGTCAATGAAATAAAATTAAGTTATTCACGAAAAGGTAATTCAGAGAAATTAATAAGCTGTTCACGTGATGCTGTTGATGTATTCCGTCAATACTTTGATATTGATGAAATAGACTACAGGGAATCATTTTTTGCTTTGTATTTAAATCAGGCAAACAAAGTTTTAGGGATAAAGAAAATATCTGAATCAGGTATTTCTTCAACAATAGTTGATGTAAGAATTATTATGCAGGCCGCCCTACTATGCAATGCATCCGCAGTAATTTTAGCACATAACCACCCATCTGGAAATTTAAAACCGTCAGCGGAAGATCTAAAAATTACTCAGAATATTAAAAATGCCTCAGAATTTTTAAATATTAAATTGCTGGATCATTGTATTTTGACCTCAACTGATTACTTGTCATTTGCTGATGAAGGGCATTTTTGAATCAAAAATTATCACTACTAACATAAGCGACAATCATGAATTGTCGCTTATGTCAATTCGGAGAAAAGACAATTCCTTCTGTAATTGGGAACGTCTTTTCGCAAATTATGAGTAACCCTATTGAAAAAAAATAGCTTATATAAATTTTCTCAAAAAGACTACAGTTAAAATAGTAGGTTATTATTTATAACCTACTATTATAAAAGCAAAAGGCTATTTCTGATGAAATAGCCTGAAATTTTAAATGATAGCTTTTTTATAAAGTCCCCGCACTTTGAGGATTAAATTGGAAACTGAACATTTGTTTATTATCCATATTATCGGAAATCCATTATGTTGTGTAGTCACTTATGTTCATGTTCCAGTTATTTTATCGTTTAACACTTTATAATAAAAGATAAAGTAATCTGGAACACAACATAATATTTGCCTGATTATTCTAAAATAAAAATGGAAACAAATTATCAGCAGTTATTTTTACTTGATTTTTAATGGGATCACAATACTATTGATTTTAAGCTCAACCAATAGCGAAAAAGACAAGTTCGTAAGAGAACTCATATATACCTATTTAGCTTTTGTTATATTTAAAGCTAAACCTATAGTGTTGGAACTTTTTGAATATTCAGTATAATTGAGATATTTTCATCTTTAAAAAGATTGCTTGGAGACAGATTTATTAGCATTGAAATAATTGAATAATGGTATTATATTTTTTAGATCATTTTTAATATATATCCCAAAAATGATCCTCCCAAAACTACGTACGCACTATTGATCTTTTTGAAATTAAAAACAATAATCGCACCTACAACCACAATTAAAATCGTTCGCCAATCAGTAATGGTTTCTTTACCCATTTCATAGCACACAGCTATGATTATGGCTACCGATGCTACATTCACTGCATCTAAAAAGGCGGACAATCCTTTAGAATTTCGTAGCTTTTTCATTAACGGATTAAGCAGTGCCACAAAAACAAATGAGGGCAGGAAAATTGCAATAGTTGAGATAATGGCTCCTGAAAGCCCATTGATTTGAAAGCCAATAAACGTTACCGATGAAAAAACAGGACCGGGCGTGAACTGTCCTACCGCAATGGCATCCATTAGTTGCTGTCTTGTGAGTATACCTGTTGCTACCAATTCCGTATCTAAAAAGGCAAATAATACATATCCACTCCCATAAAGTATGGAACCAATTTTTAGGAACGTCCAAAAAAGTTTGGTATTGGTCGCTGTCCAAAAAGTTGTCTGTATTATTTGAAGAAATGTAAGCGGAACAATACTTTGTAAAGTGTCATTTTTTTGTTTACTCTGTATCTTGTACAATCCAAACGCTAACAAACCTGCACCAAACATTAAATAAATTTCATTAACTCCAAACACAGCTGCTAACAAAACAGCAATACCTATAAGAGCTAAATTTATGGATTTGACAGATTGTTTTGCCAATGGATAAATTGCTGCCAGAATAATGGCTATTATAGCAGGTTTGATACCATAGATAAAAGGTTGTACTTCGGGTAGCTGTCCGTAAAGATTATATAAATATGCGAAAATTCCAGTGA
Organism: Chryseobacterium sp. G0162; assembly: GCF_003815715.1. Classification (NCBI taxonomy): domain Bacteria; kingdom Pseudomonadati; phylum Bacteroidota; class Flavobacteriia; order Flavobacteriales; family Weeksellaceae; genus Chryseobacterium; species Chryseobacterium sp. G0162. The sequence continues at coordinate 5,207,748 of NZ_CP033922.1, forward strand.
TAAATACGGCAGGCAGAATAAAGCATAAACCTGCTGTTAACAATCCTTTCCAACCGCCTTTATCATAGCCAATATGAATAGCCATTTCCGTGCTGTTAGGTCCTGGAATAAGGTTGGTAGCACCCAGCAGATCCAAAAAATGCTGTTCGTTCATCCACATTCGTTTGATCACTACTTCATCCCGCATCATGACAATATGTGCTGCCGGACCTCCAAACCCAATGATACCTAACTTACCGAAAACTTTTGCGATTTCTTTTACGTTTACATTCTCTTGCATTTTAATTATCTTAATTCGACTTCATCTATTTGATTTAAAGTGTCCGGATTGAATACTTTCATTGTTATTTTTTTTCCTTCCACATAAAACAGGCACAGTGCATTTTCCACGCTAAAGGACTGGGTATGCTTACTCCATGGCAATACTTCCTGGCCATAATAAGGAGCTCCTGCTGCACCATTATTGATTTGATAAATTGGACGCGATACGTTAAGTTTTTTATGGGGATAATTCCCGGGGTAAATAGGCATATCAGCCGTAAGCTTCAACCAGTTATAGTTATGCTCATCTCCTGTAAGCATCCCCACCACTTTCTTACTTTCATTAATCAAAATATCTAAATATTCATCCCTGCGTTCTATAATTCCTTTGTCAACAGGTTTTCCTCCAATGTAGGGTCTTTTTTCGTTGTTACCTCCGTACCACATCACATCTTTACTGTGTCCTCCATTAGGAAATGCAGGGGTATGTTGTGTAAGAAAAATGTGATCAATATTCTTGTCTTTTTCCAGTTTTGAGATCGTTTCACGAAGCCATTGAAGTTGGTTATCCATTAAATACCCATGCAACCCTCCGCTAGAAGCCGTTTGATTAGCAATGGAAGGTGCATACCAGTAATTGCTATTAAGGACAATCATCGCCACATTGCCGTATGTGTAATAAAACGCATTTTCCTTATAAGAAGGGAAATCTATATTTTTAGGGTCAGGGTCATACTTGTTATTATCCTCGCTATCAGGGCCGTTTTCAGGATTAATAAATTCCTCTGCAAAAAGTGCTTCTGCGGATTGGGTCTCATAAGGAAAAGCATCAATAAATGCTTGTTGTTTACCTTTCTCATCATTAAAAATAAGACCTAATGCTTCATGATTCCCCATGCCAATATAATAGGGCATATAGTGCCAAAATGGTTCAATGGATTTTTTCCAATTAGAATACTCCACTCTCTGCTGCTCTTTACTGCTCAAATAGCCATTAATCATATCGCCGGTGAACTGCATAAAGCGCACGTCTTTCATATTAGCCAGTGCGGCTATTTTTTTCATTATGTAGGCGTTCGCTCCAAGGATTTTCCGTTCACCTCCACCTGTAGCATGGCGGCTGTCGCTTGCATAACCAAATACGAACGCTTCTCTGCTGCCTTTAGATGGTGCAGTTTTAAGATGATACGATTGTGATTGTATCCCATATTTTACCTTATAGTTGTGCTTTGTATTTGGGGTAAGTCCTGCTATATTCCAGCGATGCGGCGTTGTTTCCTGCTCATCTTTATAAACTTTGCCATTGATTTCAATTTCGGCTTTTACAGGACGTGTGGTTTTGCACCAGATTACAGCAGAGTTATCAGTTACCATATTTACAAAAGGTCCTTCATAAATTGCTGGTATGACTTCAAATGGTCCTTCACCTTTTAAAGCAACTATGCCATCAAACAAAAGCATACCTTGCTCATCAGCAATTCGGTAGCCAAGGTTCAGGTACCCATTTTTCTTCCAGTCTACAAAATCATACGGATACTTGAAATCGTCTTTTATATTGAGCACTATTTTACCATCTTCAATTTTGACTGTTTTTCGATATACTGGAAGCGGATGCGGAACTTTTCCGTATGGGATCAAGCCATAGGTTACCGTGCCTTTTAAAGTCCCAAAATCCATCTGAACCCCATTTTCAGTAGCTTCCGGTTTACCAAGAAGTTGTTCGATCGTTAGTGGATTTTTAAATTCTTCAGCAAAGTATTTTTCACCCTTATTTTCAAAATATAATCTTCCATTAGTATCATAGCCCAGGTTACTGTATGTAGCAGGAATTTTAGGAAGTTGTGCCATTGCTGTTGTAGCAAACATTAACGCAATAGCAGAAAATAGTATCTTATTCATATAAATTGTCTAAAATGATATGTTATATTTAAGTGATTGAAATTGTCCTATTTATTTAGGAATATTTGTCAAGCTATCTATCGACCAACAACCTCCACCTTTTATCAATAGAAAGATACTACCCAAAAGCATCGCCCAGTCTGTACGACTTCCATGCATCATTTCCCAAAATCCTTTTTCTGCTAAAACTTCTGATTTAGTTGTTGCAATAGCAACGAACATAATAATGATAAGAGGAATGCTCACCAATCTTGTCAGAAGTCCAATAAGAATTAAAAATCCACAAACAATTTCAAAGCTGCCAACGAACGGACCCAAAAACTCAGGATTAGGCAGACCTATTTTTGCAAAACGTCCTGCACCTAAGGTGTCTGCAAATAAAAACTTCTGTATTCCTTCCGAAAGAAATACGGCACCTACCATCAGTCGAATAAGTATGGTAGTTTTTGATAGGTCTGTCTTAGTTATTTTTTGAAACATCATGATTAAATAGTTTTATGAATTTTGGATTGTATATTTTATATAAATGGGCTACCATCCCTGCAATAAGCATACTTAAAATAGCTGGAACTAAAATATCAGCGGGATAGTGTACGCCTAAATAAACCCTGCTCAAACTGACAAAAATTGCCCATGGGATGAGAATAATTGGGAGCCATTTCAGATTTTGTTTAGTTAATATGGTTAAATAAAATACCAAAGCAAAGACATTGGCAGCATGAGAAGAAATAAAACCGAACTTGCCGCCACGATAATTGTTTACTATATGTAGCTCACCTTCTAATGCTGGATTATGACTTGGACGCAGCCTTTCAAATAGTGGTTTAAATATGCCGGAAGCCAACTGATCACTCATTGTGATGAGCAATACGATTAATAAAATCATTAGGATGGCATCCTTTTTATACTTCCAGATAAGCAAAATTATCAGTGCAACATAAAAAAGAAGCCAAGTGTATTTGTCGCTGGCAAACCACATTACTTCGTCCCAAAATTCGTTGTGGCTTCCATTTAGCCATAATAGAATATTTGTATCTATTTGTTTGATATCCTCAAGCATTATTTTCTGATGGGTGATTGTCTTTCTGTCGGAGTTTTTACAGTAAAAAAAGGTACTTTTTCCATTGCATGACAGCTAACGCAGCTATTGGTAATTACTTGGAAGTTCTTATTAAAAACAACTGTATCCTTTTTTTTTAGTGCCTCTTTCATTTGGGGGACTGTAACGGTTAGAAAATGCTGTGCGGATTGTGCCCGTTTAGGCCTTCTTTCCAGGCCATTTTCAATTGCCTTTTGGATTTTCTCCAATTGATAATCGGCATATCCCCAGTTTTCGTCTTGTCCAGCCCAATATAATTCCTGATAACGATATCCGGTTTCAACCATGGCCATATCGAAACCACGAAATTGATTTTCTATTGTTTCAAGCTTTTTTTGCTCGTTTCCTTTTATCCACTGCCCCTGAACTGTTTCTTGTTTTTGGTTACAAGCCGAAATAAAAAGAATTATTAACAAACATGTTGAATATTTCATTGCTTACAATTTACTCTCCACAAATTTCGTACAATACAAGTCACCTTATACGGTATATTTGAAAATATTCCGACAGCTTTTAGGTATTGCGGAATACCTGTGGTGTAAGGCCTGCAAAGCGTTTGAAATACTTTACAAAGTGGGAAGTATCATTAAAATTCAAACTATAGGCAATTTCAGAAACACTGTTTTCCGTATAAATCAATTGTCTTTTTGCCTCGCTGATGATATGCTCAGCAATTACTTCTGCTGCTGATTGGCTTAGTGTTTTACGACAAATAGCATTTAGATTTTGTGGTGTCGTATGCAGCTTTTCTGCGTAGTAGGCAACATTGTTCTGCAGGTCATTTGTCTGGTTCAGTAACTCCCTGAGCAATGCAATGATATCATCCGTTTTGTTGGTCTTAATTACCAGAGGTTTTGCGGCAATCAATATTTTAGCAAATAGTGCTTTCAATAATCCTTCTGTAACTGTAAAGTCTTTTTCTTTGGTGAGTAAATTGAACAACGTACCGATACTTTCAGTTTCTCTCAAATGAATGCAAGTTAATCCGCTTAGTTTGGATAAAAGACTTTTTAGTTCGCCGTCAATCGAGTTATCTACAAAACCTTTCTTTAAAAGTAGTACATAACCATCTGGTGTATCTGTAATATCCCAATGATGTACCTGTTCTTTTCGAACAAAAAATAGTGTTGGAGGATCTATCGGAAAAGGAGTATGGTCGATGGTGTGGCAACCGCTTCCTTTCCGTAGGTAAATAATTTCAAAATAACTGTTGTGCTTATGAGGTTCGGTTTTACGAATTTCCTTTTTGAACGGCAAAACCTTTATTAGTTCTGCTGCTTCAATTTTACTTTTTATGCTGATGCTCTTTTTCAACTAATTTCTTATCATATTTTTATGTTATAAAATTAATTATAAAAACAGAGCAAAAATAGCCATATCTCAATCTTCGTTACTAAAATTTTTAATAACGAAGATGTTCAATAGCAAAAAAAAACAACTGATGTTTTTTTTTGCTATTAATTATGGCTTAAACTATTGGTCTTTATCTTATTTTTCCGGCATTACCTTATAGGTAGGATCTTCATGAAGGTTCACTTCAATAAAGCCACTGGCATTATCCAGAAGTTGTATACAATCTGGGCTGAGGTGCTTTAGAACAACTTCTTTATTATTAGCTGTATATTTTTCGGTCACTTTTTTCAGTGCTTCAATGGCAGACATATCAACGATACGGGATTCTTTGAAATCAATAATTATTTTTTCCGGATCACCCTGCGCATCAAATTTCTCTGAAAAAGCTGTCGTGCTCCCAAAGAAAATGGGACCGTAAATTTCATACACTTTATTACCCATTTCATCAATCGATTTTTTAGCCCTGATTCTTTTTGCATTATCCCAGGCAAAAACCAAAGCGGATATAATAACACCAATCAGTACTGCTAAGGCAAGATTATGAAGTAAAACAGTAATTATTGCTACAAGCATACCCACAAAAATATCTGATTTAGGCATTTTGGTTATAATACGGAATGAAACCCATTCAAAAGTGCCTATTGCCACCATCATCATAACACCAACTAAAGCAGCCATCGGGATCTGTTCAATAATCGGCCCACCTGCCAGAATTATAATCAAAATAGTAACCGCTCCGATAATTGCAGAGATTCTGGTTCTTGCTCCGGCATCGATATTTACCAAGGTTTGGGCTACCATAGCACAGCCTCCCATACCTCCAAAAAAGCCATTGGTAATGTTGGCTATACCTTGTGCGCAGGCTTCTTTATTGGAACGTCCTTTTGTATTGGTAATCTCGTCTACCATATTTAAAGTCAATAAAGATTCAATAAGTCCCACTCCGGCCATAATCGCGGCGTATGGAAAGATGATTTTTAAAGTTTCTATGGTAAACGGAATATTTGGAATGTGAAAAGACGGTAGGGAACCACTCACCGATGCAATATCTATCACTTTCTTGGTATCTATGTTTAAGAAATACACCAGACCAAAAACAACGATGATGGCAACCAGCGATGAAGGTATTGCCTTTGTAATCTTTGGGAAAATCAAAACGATAGCAATAGTAAGCATGGTCAATCCAGCCATTATAGCAAGTGCTGAACCTTCCATCCAAGAGCTTACTCCATTTTCTAACACCTTAAATTGGGCAACCTGAGCCATAAAAATAATCACCGCAAGACCATTTAAGAAACCATACATCACGGGTTGTGGTATCAATCTTACAAACTTACCGAGTTTCAGCACCCCGACTAATAGTTGAATAATTCCTGCTAAAGCAACTGCTGCAAAAAGATATTCAACACCATGAGCGGAAGCCAGAGCTATAAGAACAACCACAGTAGCACCCGCGCCACCGGAAACCATTCCAGGTCTACCACCCAAAATGGCAGTGACAATTCCCATTAAAAAAGCTGCATAAAGTCCTGTTAATGGAGATAATCCTGCTAAAATCGCAAATGACAATGACTCAGGTATCATGGTCATCGCAACGGTTAATCCAGCTAAAATTTCATTTTTAATATTTACGTTTCGTAATGATTGAAAACTTAAGAAAGTGTTTTCCATAGATATAAATTGTATGTTGATCCCATAGTAGATTATGGAATAATGATTTAAAATTGATTTTTGAAAGTATAAGAAAAACTATCCAAAAAAAGCTTTTGGATATAGGATGAATTATTAGCCTGTTAAATTAAGGCGGTGTAACTTGGGAAGATGTAGTACTGAATAATTTCATAATAGATTGCAAATATAAAAAAAAATAGACTTATTAATTAAGTCTATTCACTATAAATTTGCTTTTTTTGAAACGGTCTAACTGTAATATCTTTTTTTCAACCATAAACTGGCTCTTACCAATAGTATGAGTACCGGTACTTCCACCAACGGGCCAATTACACCTACAAAAGCTTGCGGAGAGTTGATACCGAATACTGCGATGGCTACCGCAATTGCCAGTTCAAAATTGTTTCCAGTGGCCGTAAATGCAATGGATGCGTTTTTATCGTATGGTACCTTCATTGATTTATTGATAAAAAAGCTTACAAAAAACATAAGGACAAAATAGATGACCAGTGGAATAGCTACTTTTACCACATCCATTGGAAGCTCCACGATTTTTTCACCTTTTAAGCTGAACATTAAGACGATCGTAAATAATAAAGCGTACAATGTTATAGGTGATATTGTGGGTACAAATTTTCTATTGTACCATTCTATACCTTTTGATTTAACTAAGATATATCGGCTTAGGAAGCCTGCCAGAAAAGGAATACCCAAATAGATAAGAACACTTTCTGTGACGTCCTTCATTGAAACACTGACATTGAAGTTGGCTAGTCCTAATTTACCAGGCAGTACATTGATAAATAACCATACAAAGAAGCTATAGGTAAACACCTGAAAGATACTGTTTAAGGCGACTAATAAGGCTGCATATTCTCGGTTTCCTTTAGCGAGATCATTCCATACAATCACCATTGCAATACATCTGGCCAAACCAATAAGAATTAATCCGATCATATAGTCCGGCTCATCTCTTAAAAACAAAATGGCAAGAACAAACATTAAAATAGGTCCTATCACCCAATTTAATAATAATGATATACTGATTACTTTTTTATCCCTAAAAGCAGTAGGTAAAAGAGAATAGTCAACTTTAGCGAGTGGAGGGTACATCATTAATATTAGTCCAATAGCTAATGGGACGTTAGTTGTACCTACGGATAGAGAATCCATAACTTTTGAAGTCCCGGGAAATAAGAATCCCAAGCCCACACCAACTGCCATGGCAAGAAATATCCAAAGTGTTAAGTATCTGTCGAGAAATTTTAATTTTGGCTGCATATTATTTTAATTTATTCCTATTGTTTTACTTCTTCTTTCCATAATAATCGTATCGCGCCAGGTGTCTCCCAGTTTTCCTATTTTCTCACGGAAACCGACTATTCTAAAACCAAAGCGTTGATGAAGCGCTACTGTTGCTTCATTTTCAGGAAACATTCCGCTTTGAAGCCTCCAAATTCCATAAGCTTCGCTTTCTTCAATTAGCCTGGCCATCAAGGTCTTTCCGACGCCTTTTCCTTTATGAGAATTAGAAACATAAATACTTACTTCTGCTACACCTCCGTAAACACATCGGTCACTCACTGCCGAAAGGGCTGCCCAGCCGACTATGATACCATCAACTACTGCTGCAAACCTGCTGTGTTTTAGTTTACTTTTATCCCAATCTTCCCACTCTGGGGTTGTTGTTTCAAAAGTGGCATGGCCTGTTTCAATGCCTTCTTTGTATATTCTGGAGATATTTGAATAATGCTCCTTACCGATCGCTGTTATTTCCATGCTATTTGTTTACCAGTGAAAAAACATAAAACATTTCTGCTGCAATCTGCAAGCTTCTTTCCGCATACACCTCTGTTTGCTGTGGGCTATTGTCCGAGGCTTTGGGATCATCGTATTTTATCGGGAATCTTGCCTCAGCTCCAAAAACCACAGGACAGCCTTCATCTGCATTGTTACAGGTCATGATGGCACCGAATTCATTTTTAGGATTAAATTCGCTGTTATATTCTTTGGAAAAGCAGATAATCGCTGCCTCATTTTCGGCATATTTAATTGCATAGACAGGATTTTCTGTTTCGCTGAGCTTTTGAATTTGAAACCCCTGATCGCTCAATGTTTCTGCAATTTTGGGGAACATTGCTGTTGCCTCAGTACCACCTGAATAGCAAAACACATTAGTAATCCCAAAATGATAGGCCATAGTTTGCGCCCAGATTTGGGATAAATGGCTTCTCCTACTATTATGGGTACAGATAAAATTTAAGCGTATTGTCTGACCTGTTTCTATTTTCGTTTGGATATAGTCTGCCAATGGCTGTAAAACTGTTTTTCTTTCTTCTGAAATACTATTTGTTGAAATGGATTCAATGGTTGTTATAAGTTTATGGTTCATTTTTATGATTTAAAATTAATAGCCTCTTCTCAGATTTTCTGCATATTCATTAGGCAGGGGGCTTTCTTCTACTGCCTTAGCTGCTTTTTCAATGTCATAGTCAAATCGTATAAACTCGATACCGATGCTTTCTTTGTTCAGTATAGAACTATTTTCATTGATGGTCAGCATGACATACGCTCCGCGGATATCATTATCCTTAGGTTTACCGACGGAACCGATATTGACCGCATGGCGATAATAAGGTTGTTCTTCAGATCCAGAATTTAAAATGCGGTGATAAGGTTTGTGTGTATGTCCGAAACACATAATATCTGCATCAGCCTGCTCCATGATCCTGAGCATACTTTTTTCCTCACGGTCTTCAAAAAGATATTCATTGATCTTCCTTGGGCTGCCGTGCACCAAAAGCAAATTGAGCTTATCTTCATTCAATTGAAACTCAACTTTGATATGTGCAGGGAGCGTGCGCAAATAGGCACGTTCATCGTCCTTCATGATAGAGTTGGTAAAGGAGATAGAAATATTGCCATTGTCCTTTTCACTATCTGACTTATAGGCACAACCACACTCATTGCTCATACGTCCGATACCGAAATCGTAATTTCCTGCAATGGTTGGAATTTTCCGCTTACGGATCTCATTGACCACTTCGTTTGGCCATATATTGTAACCTACCAGGTCACCCAAGCAATAGATACTATCTGGATCTCTTTTATCTACATCTTCGAAGAAAGCTTGCAAAGCGGGTAAATTGGCGTGTATATCGCTGAATAATGCAATTTTCATATTTTATTAGTTACTATTTTTTAAAAATTCTTCAATCTCAAGTATGGTCTGTTTTGCTGTTCTATTTACACCTATGATTGTGGCGGAGGCATAACCGGTCCAGTTGCCGTATCCGACGAGCCATAATCCGGGCAATTCTAGTGATTTACTTTCACTGGTCTTTGCAACGCCTTTTTCGTCTATGTGTATCAATGATTTCAGATAAGAAGTATCGTAACCGAATCCTATGCACCAAATAATAGCATCAAATTCCTCTTTGTCCCCATTATGCCAAATCACCCCCTTATCATATAACTTATCGAATGTGCCACTTGACACTAAGACACCTCTGTGTTGGGCCTCTTTAACAGATGGAACCATTACGATATTTCCTAAATTAAATTGCGCTGCATCGAAGGGTTTTCCTTCTTTTTCGGCCTTGTATCGTGCCGAGGCTACGTTAAACAGATAATATCCGTCTACTTCGTCAGGCAAAAATTCAGGTTCCTTTTTGGTTGACCACTTTACAGCCGTAACTTTTGAGACCTCTGCGACAATCTGGGCACCGGAATTACCTTCTCCTACCACCAGCGTTTTCAGCCCCGTAAAGTCTTTTGGGCTTTTATACTTTCCTGAATGAATTTGAAGTCCCTTAAAATCTTCTATTCCTTCTAGCTTTGGAATAGACGGATTGCCCCAGGTACCGGTTGCCGAAATAACTGTTTTAGCTTTAAAACCTCCCTGAAGGGTGTAGATCTTAAAAATATTCCCATCCTTTTTAATTTCAAGAACTTCAATACTCCGCCTCACATTCAGTTGATAATGCTCTTCGTACTTACCCAAGTAGTCAATTGCTTCTTGTCTAAGCGGAAACTGATGCTCAGATTTTGGCATCAGCCATCCTGGTAAGGAGCTGTAATCTGCGGGAGAAAACAGGGTCAGGCTATCCCAGCTGTGGATCCAGGCACCACCCGGAATATCTTGTTTATCCAATATAAGATATTTAAGTTTTGCCCGCCGCAGATAATATCCACATGCTAGCGCACTCTGGCCTCCTCCAATAACAATAACATCAAAGATTTCATCCATTGATTTAATTTTAGTACATTTTATAAAAAAGATACAATCGACATTCTACAGCGAATTAGCAGCATCCTCCACCAGGTGTACACGAATTATTTGCAGTACCTGTAAGTACAGAAAGGTTTATCTTTTGCTTTTCGGAAGGTATGCCGCATGCATCCTGTGCAAGACAGGCAGTAGTCTTACTTTTCAATATAAAAGTTTTCCCATTGAACTCCAGATCATATTTTCCAATTGTATCACTTTGATATTCCACTTCGATCTCAGCATCTTCTATACCTAATTTGTCCTCCGAAAGTTTGATAATATTCAATAGTTTTCCAGGCTTTAAACGATGCTCAAAGTCATCGGCGTTCCATAGCTGAAAGTTCACTGCCTTTTCATCACGGATTACACCACCACAGTCAATGAATCTTTTATTAATCTGGCCGACTTCGGTCACATGGAAATGCTCGGGTACAAACGTTCCGTTTTCTAACTGAAATTCAACATTGTCTAATGTTGGAAGGATTTCTTTGATTTCTGATAATTTCATTGGTTTATATTTATAGTTATAATGCAATATTGCGATTATTTCAAACAAATTTTTTTAACAGCACTTTAGCTGTAATTTATTAAAATACTTACTGAATTTGGGAATGTAAAGCAGCACATGTAAGAGGCTTATGACAATCGCTCCCGGCAGTAGATTTATTGCTATAAATCTAAATGTGTCATAGCTCTCTATATGTTGAAAGTTCTGCGCTAATGTAAAACCCGTAGAATCAAAATTGAGTTTGATCACTAAAAATACAGCGATAGCCGCAAAGTGGAAGCCGTTAACCATAAGATGGATAATATATTCCAAACGGGGTAGTCCACCCATAAATTGTCTGCTGTCTTTTTCCACATAAGCATCCAACAGCAATGTAATGATGTCCGCAAAGATCAAAACGCATCCTATTACAAAAAGGTTGTTGTTTTCAATATTTATAAATAAAGTTGTAAGAATACCTGTAAATAAAAAGGCTCTTATCGTATGGGTAAGATGTTCAAACCGGCTTTCTTTATGCTCATAGAGGTGATATTTGTATATGTGCAGAAATACACCATCAAATACTGCCAATAATGAATAGCTGATCAGTAATACCGAAGATATAATGAAAGCAGTTTCCATCATTAACAACATTTTTGATTGGTTACTGTAGAAATTATTTTTGAAAAATACTCTTTCAATATATTGAATGTATTTTCGTCAATACAGTAGCATACAGATGTTCCCTCAATGCTCCCTTGTATTAATCCCGCATTTTTTAATTCTTTCAAATGCTGTGATACGGTAGGCTGTGCTAGTGGCAGCTCATTGACAATATCTCCGGTGATACAGGTATTGACTTTTAGCAGATATTCTATAATAGCAACCCTTGCAGGATGGCCCAATGCTTTAGCAATAACCGCAATCTGGTTTTGGCGGTCCGTAAAATGATCTGTCTTTGTTGCTCCCATAATTAATTATTATATTGCAATATTACGATATTATTTTTAAATACAAAATAAAAAAGATGCAGATTTAAATTTTATGTGGACTTTTTGCTTTGTTTTCGGTTAGGACTAATGTTGATTATTATACGTAACTATTTAAAATTCAAATTTTTAATTGTATTTCAACGTTAGAATAAATAGGTATAAAACAGAAACATATGTTAGAACAATTATTCAAAAGAAATTTAAATCATCATCGAAACGCTCCACTACTGAAAGAGCGAGTTGAGTATCTGAATTATCTGTCGATTAATAATGCTACAGAATTCAGATTGAAATTAATTGAAGGATATCTATTAAGAGCAACCGAATTGCTCCGTCTGCAGGATCGTAGGATGGTAACTGTGGAAGAAATTGAGGCGGCTGCTGTGAAATAGGGGAAAATGAAAACTACTCACCATTTAAAAAAGAATTTTTCAGAATCTGGAAAAAAAAATTTTTCTATGTACACTAAATCATGGTTAAGGTACCTAAACTGGCTGGATGTACCTGTCATAGAAGAGGGAAATGAAATACTGCAGGAGTTATATAAAACATCCAGCACGCTAAAACGGCATCAAGGCCATCCATTACTTCGAGAGCGAATCTCATATCTGAAATATTTACAAAGTCAGGAGAAGCGGACTCTGGAATTAAAGCTTACAGCATCTTATCTTCTGCGAATAATAGAATTTTTGCATCTGGAAAATGGCAGGATAATTACTATTAAAGAGTTAATTGAGGCTGCCCAAAAATGGGGTTTAAGTAAAAAATACAATACAAAAACAAGTTCTAATCAATTTGGAAAGAAGCTGTTTATTAAAATTGGACTAGACTGGTTGGGCTTTCTGAACCGTGTGGAAGCAACTTCAGAAGAAAATGATATATTACTGAAAAAGTTATTTAAATTACGTCATGTTTTATTTCATCAAATAGAAAGCCCTTTACTGGCAGAACGGCTGCTGTTTTTACACTATCGGAAGAACCAAGGGATAAAAGATTCTACCCTTTATAATGAAGCAATGAGTCTATTGGTTATTATGACTCATCTTAAGTTCTATTCGGTACGGACAGTAAAAGTTTCTGAATTAACAGTTATGGCTGGTAATTGGTCAAGATTAGACAAGATACATCCCAGAACAAAAAATTATACTTATAAGAATAAGCTAAGCTTAATTCATACTGCTAAAATATGGTTGTCCTTATTATATTGTTTGGAAGATGATACAGTGCCCTCAATTCCCTTTACAAAAAAATTGAGCGAATACTTATATTTTCAATCAAGAATCAAAGGTCTATCAGAAAGAACTATAATATCCAGACGCGGAATATTAAAGCGTTATCTGAAACTCATCAGTGAGCATTGTGTCCACTTTGATCAAGTTACGCCAGATATCATTGGAAAAATTATTAGCAACCGTAAGAAGACCGGTCTTTCCAGAAGAACAATTAAAAACGAATTAAGTGTATTGAGATCTTTCCTTTGCTTTGCATCTGAGAAAAGATGGTGTATGAATGGTTTATCTGAATCCATCCGAGCTCCCAGAATCTATGAACATGAGCTGTTGCCATTAGCACCGACAAGAGAAAATATCCAGAAGATGGTCTCAGAATTCGCAACTGAAACAACTATTAATATAAGAGATTTTGCCATTTTACAGCTACTTACGGTTTATGGACTTCGAAGCAGTGAAGTAGCATATCTTCAGCTTGATGATTTAGACTGGCAAAAGGAGATTATCTACGTAAGAAGATCAAAAGGATGTAAGCCGCAATTATTCCCCTTAACCCCAACTGTTGGTGATGCCATAATACATTATCTTAAAGAAGCCCGGCCCAATGAATCAAGTTTGAGGGAAGTTTTCCTGACACAGATTGGACCTTACAAGAAGTTAAATAACAGCTCTATTTACGCAATCATAAATAAGATATTAAAACCGATGGATTGGAATATAAAATCCTGTGGTCCTCATTGTTTGAGATATGCAAGTGCCACCTACTTGATCAATACAGGTTTTTCATTAAAGGAAATCAGTGATTATTTAGGTCATCAAAAAATTGATACAACCAGAATATATTCAAAGGTCGATTTAACCAATCTGTATAAGGTAGCAGATATTAACTGGGAAATACTATGAAAATGCAAGATTTAGTAAATAGCTATATTGAATATAGGGATTCATTAGGAGAGTCTTGTACTATTCAGCTTAAATATCTGTTAAAACAATTCTCAAGAGAAATGGGCTTCAATATCAATGTTAAAGACGTTACTACAGAGATGGTGCTGGTCTTTCTAGTTGGAAAAAAAGGAATGATAACAAACAGCTGGTTTTCGAAACGGACTGTAATCAAAGGACTGTTTAATTACGCCAAATTAAAGAGATACATTTTTGAAATCCCATTGCCTGATTTCTCTCCACAAAAACCTGCGAAATACATTCCTTATATCTACAGTAATAAAGAATTGAAAAGTCTTTTTGATTCGGCTTTGACTTATCAAAAGAGGCCCTCTCAAGTAGATCCTGTCATGATACGAACGATATTAATTTTAGCATACACCATGGCACTGAGAAGAAGAGAAGTGCTCTTAATTAAACTTAAAGATATTGATTTAGGTAAAAGAACAATACTAATTGAACAATCAAAATTTTATAAAACCCGTTATGTAACTTTTAACCAGCAGATTAAAGATATCATTATCCATTATCTTCTGCATCGAAAAGAAAAAGGTATCACACAAGATTCTGGTTCTTATTTGTTTGTATGGAAGGGTAATAAACCATTTGGAGGGTCATTGCTGGATGCTATTTTCTCCAAAATACGGTTAAATGCTGGTATTAAGAGGACTGATGGAGCAGTTTATCAGCCTAGGATTTATGATCTTCGGCATACATTTGCGACAAACAGGTTAATTAGCTGGTATGAAGAGGGGAAAGACGTACAGATACTTTTACCTGTATTATCGACATTCCTGGGGCATCATCGTTTGGACTATACATCTGTATACCTTTCTATGACCAACAAATTGCTTGAAGAGGCGAATAAAAAATTTAATCATTATGCAAATGAAAATCGATTATGAAAAATATAAAATACCTAAGCACGTGGGTCAGGAGATTTTTGACCGAATATGTTATCAACAATAGAAATCTTTCGCCCAATACACTTGCAAGTTATAGGGATACCATGCGGCTGATAATACCATATGCCTCGAAATTGAGAAATAAATCTATTGACAAATTGATGATTGAAGACCTAAATGCTGATTTGATCAAAAACTTTCTCTCAAATATCGAAACAGAAAGAAAATGTTCCATATCTACCCGCAACCAGCGCCTAGCGGCTATTAATTCCTTTGCGAAATTCGTCAGCCAAAATTGCATAGATTATATAGAATGGGTTAGAATGATAAAACTTATACCGATTAAAAAGGGGCCTAAAAAGACAATAACCTATCTCGACCGGTCAGAAATGGATGCCCTGCTGGATGAACCTGAAAAGCAAACGAAACAAGGACAGCGAGATTATGCGCTTATTCTTTTACTTTATAATACCGGGGCAAGGGCTAACGAAGTTGCTCAGATGACTATCTCTAATCTTAGTCTTGCTCAAAGAAAAAACGAGATATCAACTGTCTTAATTAAAGGAAAAGGGAACAAACAAAGACGATGTCCTCTTTGGCAAGAGACAGTGGACCAATTAACAATACTTTCAAACGCCAGAGACCCTTCTGAGAATCTTTTTATTAATAGACAGAAGCAATCAATGACCCGTTTCGGTATTTATAACGTAATTGAAAAATATACGGAAAGAGCTTCTCTAAAAGTCCCTTCCATATCTAAAAAAAACGTCAGTCCGCACACTATAAGGCATACTACAGCAACGCATCTATTGCAATCTGGTGTAGATATTAATACTATTCGGGCATGGCTTGGACACGTTTCTATCAATACAACGAATATTTATGCTGAAATAGATATTGAAATGAAAGCGAAGGCTTTAAGTGCCTGCGAAGTATCTGTGGACAATAAAAGGACACATTGGAAAAATAATGATGACCTAATGAATTTTTTAAATAATCTTTAATTTGGTAAATTATTATGTTGTGTTCCAGATTACCTTATCTTTTATTATTAAGTGTTAAACGATAAAATATCTGGAACACTAACATAAATGCTTACACAACATAATGGATTTTATGTGGTATACCACATAAAATCCAAATATCAAAACTTTGGGAAACTGTAGATTCAGAAGTATAGTACAACCTAAATTCCTTTTCAGTTATCGGATAGAAATCATTAGGAACAAAGGATAGGTTGTTAAATAAAAACGAAGACTTCCCTGCCCTTCGTACTGAAAATATCGTATTAAATAAGTGGTTCCTGTATAATTTCCATTTGGAATAATACGACATCTGATTTCTACAGTTTCACCTTTAGCAACGTATTTCGGAACAGGCATCACCTCTAGCTCAAAAGGAAAATTCTTTTGAATTTCTAAATCATCTTTTTCACATGATTGTACAAGTAATCCGACCATAACTGCCATGATGAAAAATTTGAAGAGTATTCCTATTTTATTATTAACTATATTTTTCATAGTAAATATTTTAAAAATTATATCTTATTCCAACTCCCATCATGGAGTAAAACTGAGCCATTTGACTATTTTTCAAAAACCGCAGTTGTCCATTGACCAGAAAAACAAAGTGATCCGTCAGATAACTTTCAATGGATAGCTTACCATTTGCTCCATAAATAAAGTTATCTGTTGCTGTTAACATTGAGCCGTCATATAGCAATTCACTGCCCCTGTTAAACTGTTCGTAACCTGCAAGAGCTCCGATTCCAAGATTAAGATTGACATTGCGCATGAAGTCTCCCCATATATAAAAACTGTAACCACCGCCCAGGAGGAAAGTATCTATCGGAATATTATAGTTGGTGTATTCATAATACTTTATGTTATATTCTGCCAATGCAAAAAAGTAATTACCATTCCTTAGGTAAGAAACAAGCCCCACACTTAGTGCATAATTTTGCTTTTCAGGAGATTTTGGAAATACTGAATAAGAAAATTCAACACCTGTTTGTCCAGGAATCATTTGTTGAGCAAATGTTTTGCTGTTCAATGCAATCATTAAGATGACTGCTAAAAATATTTTGTTCATCTTACTTCGTTTTTATGGTTAAACTGTTTATCAATCTTGCACGAATCAGATCTGAATTTTCAAGCTGTACTTTCTGATGTCTTCCCCCGTTCTTCTCCAGAATTTCAATTTCCAACACCTGATCTTTTAAAAGAGTAAACTGATCCAGCAGATAAACCCCTTTTATGTTTGAATGATCAGCTGCTGTCATTTGCGGGAAGTAGCTACGAACCTTTTCTAGTACCTTATCCTGAACTACCGTTCGTTTTAAATTCTTCTTGTCAACAATTTTAAAGTTGACCCATTCGATACTATACGCCACATTACTTTTATTCTCAATTTGCAATGTGAAATAAAATTTGCTTTCATTAACGTGAAGTGCCTTGACTGAAAACTCAATTCCGTAACTTTTTGAAACAATATGTTTAGTAGTTCTGTTGCTTTTCTTATAGAGATTTTCCATAATAAGCTCTGTCAGAGTAGTTGAGCTTCCTTTAAGGTCCTCAAATAATACATCAGTAGCATATCGCCGTTCAATACCCCTTTGAAGTTTTACTAAATCATAGCTGAGTATTTCCGGATAAGAACTGTAAGACGTATCAAAATTGTAAAATTTTCCATCCTCAGTAATAACCGAAAAATTGGTTTCCTCTTCAAAATCCTTTACAGCCGATTTAATCCGGAGAACATTTCCGATAGGCTCTGCCTTATTCGCAACTAACAGTTCACTCCCTAGATCAACATATCGTATGGGTGATGGAAAAATCACATGGCTTGTTTTACTATAAGTGACCTGCATTTTGAAAGGTTTCAATTTTGCCTGTTCCAAAGAAATATAAGTTGTCACAGAATCCTGACCAAATAACTTGCTTGCCAACAGAAGTAATAGCATAATGAGAATATAATGGCTTTTTTGGATATTCATTTTTTAATTTTTTGATTAGTTATTTTTGGGTAAGAGTAATACTTGATGACCTGCTTTTACAATGACTTTCAATTGTCTGACTCTTTTTTGAAAATAGCCTGACAATCCCTGTACTACTCCCCTGCTCAGATCTGCCGCAATCTGCTGTCCCGCTGACTGCGTCATCATAATATTGGTGCCCGAAGTCTGGCTCATATTGGCAACAATATCGTTTACCGCATTTTGTTCCGGTGAATACGGAACATATAGACCCAATTGTCCGTCATTATCATGAACATTGATTTCTACCGGATAAACACTGCCTTTATATTGAATGGAAGATATTTTTAACTGAAGTCTCCCACTCTGAAATTTACTTGTGGCAATCAGCAAACTCCCTATTGGGATTTCAGTGCGCCCGAGTTGCATGGCTTCGGAAAGCCTTATGGATAATGTACTTTCGTTGACCAAAGCCTTAGTTTCATAGACCACACCTCTTATTGCGTTTTTTGCTTGAACTAAGTTCTCTGAATCATTTTGACTATCATAAAATCTATTCTGATTCAAACCTGCCATAAAGGCACTATCTGATGGCTCTCTGTATAATGAAGAAATAATAGTCGAATGTGATGGTCTTGCCGGTATCAGCTTTATCTTATTTTCAGTTGGTTTTTCCTCCTGTTGTTTTGGTACTGCCTCTTCCTGTTTTGAAGTCGTTGGAAGATACTTGGCTGCCATCTGATATGATTTTTCCATCAGTTCTAATTGATCGTTCATTCCAAGACCTACAGGAGCAGAATTGTTCTGCATGGCTTCATTCTTTAATCTTGAAATTTCTTTCCTCAGATTATTGACTTCCTGATCATCCCGACCATAAAATGAACTCAAGGTTTGTTGGGAATTGCGATAGCTGTTCAGAGCATTCTGATCTGATTGCTGAAGAATACTTGTTCTAGCCGCTACACTTGATGGATTGTTATTAGAATTTGAATCGCTTTGGTCATTCCAATAATCGGATAAGGTGGTTACAGCATTTCTTTTCTCTTCGTTGTTTTGCTCTAACAACTGCTGCTCATAAGCCTTTTGCTTATCAGACTGCAACTGACCATCTTTTGCCTGCGGAATGACTGCATTAAAACCACTCTCTTCAATAATCCTATTGTTGGCTTTTGGTTTAAAAATGAGGTAAAAGCATGACGCACACAAGGCAGCCATCAAAAAATAGATGATAGGCTTCTTCAGTCTTTCCCACGGCGCTTTGGGAGTGTCACTCACTCCTTTGGAATTTTGTGAGAGATCATTTTCTGTCACTTTGATTTTCTCTGAATATTTCATATTCTATTTTTTAATGAGTGATTGTACTGTGTCATTCTGTTCAGAATCTTTTTCGATAGATTTCTTAGAAATACCATCAATATGATTGATAGACATCTCATTACTTCTTTTACTTGTAGAAATAAAAACACTGATAATGACAATAATTGTCAGCAAAACATAACTACCGAAGAAAACCTTGGTCAGGAATTTTTGTCGCTCTACTGGAAGAACTTTCCAATGATTTTCAACCTTTACAACATAATTTTCGATTGTATCTCTTAGTTTTTTCATTACTTTTCTTTTAGCGTTCAACAGTTTCGACATCTCTATTTTCAAGCACGTTGAATTTTTCAATGGTAAATCCCTGCGGATTGCTGTCAGACCGTACAGAATTAACCAGTGAACAGTTGGTGACTAAATTCCTGATGGTAAGATTGCTGGACCTGATTATAAACTGTCTTGCGTACGTCTTTACTTCATAAGGGTAACTTTCAAAGTTGGCAACGACACTGTCCACCTCAATTCTCTGCTGAATATTACCTGAAATGATTCTGTTATAGTAACCTTTTTCCTGAAGGTCTTTATAGTAGTTAAATGCAGATTGATCAGCTAAATTGAAAGCCCTTTTTACATTACTTTCAATAGCATTCTTATCAGGTGCTATCGTGAAGAACAATTCGTGAAATCGTCTGACATGCTCTCTTGCTTCCACAGGTCTGTTGATCGACATATCTTGTGATAAAGCCACCATTAAAGATTTGCCATTATCCAGGACATATATTTTCTGACGTTGTTCTTCGGCAAATTGATATGATTTAAATACCACGATCCCTACGACTCCAAAGCACAGCACCGCAAAAACAAACGTAAACAAGCGGATCTGTTTAAAGCTGCTCTCAATATTTCTTAAAGTTTTAAATTCCATAGAACTGTATTTTTATTTTAATAATCTTCCTGAAATATTACCTGTCGCAGAACCTACCGCTGCTCCCGCAACATTGCCTGATTTCGTAGCAGTCTGGTTAACATTGCGCATAAAATTGCCGGCACCTCCTGCCTGAATTACCCAACCTGTCACCGTCGGTACCGTAAAATAACCTATGATCCCAATTACCATATAGATGATGTAAACTGTATTTGAGGTATCAGGAATAAAGGTGGGATCTGCGAGCATTTCGATATCTCGCTCTAAGATCAAAGTTTGTATCTTGGCAAGAATGGCACTGAAAATATCAGCAACAGGCAGCCATAGGTAAACACTGATATATCTTGTCAGCCATTGACTTAAAGTGGTCTGAAATCCATCCCAGACGGAAATTGCAAATGCTATTGGTCCCAATATTGAAAGGACTATCAGGAAGAAGGTTCTGATGGTATCAATAACTAAGGCTGCCGATTGAAACAATATTTCAAGAAACTCCCGGAAACCATCTCTGATATCTTTCTTGATGGCAAACATTTCTCTTTCAATATACATTCCGGACATCGTGACCAAATCCGATGGTGACCATCCGAGTTCCTCCAGCTTTTTGTCAAATTCTTCGTTTGAAATAAGGTAAGCCATCTCCGGATTCCTTAGCATCGCTTCCCGTTCCAATAGATCTTTCTTTTGCTGCAAATCATTCATATCCAACACCTGATTTTCCAGCATTGAATGACTTCCCTGAACAATAGGGCTCATCACACCATTCAGACTTCCTAACACCAATGTCGAGAAAAACATAATGCAGATACCTATGGCAAAAGGTCTCAGTATAGGAAACAAATCAACAGGCTCCGCACGGCTCAATGACTGCCAGACTTTTAATGCCACATAGAACAAGGCTCCTAGACCGGCAACTCCTTTGGCCACTGCAGCCATATCAGCGCACATCGGCATCATTTCTTCGTAAACGGAACGCAGGACTTCGTGTAAGTTGCTTGGTTCCATCTTACCAGTATTTTTGATTGGAGGTTCCGTAAAGATCTAATACCCTTTGGGTATTGTTCTGTTTTTTGGCTCTCAGATAACTGACCGAAATATTCTTATTGGTATAGTATCTTACCAGATTATGATACGCTTTGACCTCTTTATATACCCGGTCAACTACATCCATCCTTTCTTTATCATTCAGAGAAAGCCCGTTAGAAGTGATGATCTCCTTTAGCTCTTTCAGTAGCTCCGTACTCTCAGTAAGAAGTGCCGAATAACCATTGGCAATGGAAGCTAATTCCTGTGCATTGAAGTTGGGGTCATTCAGCATTTTACCGAAATTGTTGACATACATCTCCGAAACATCGCCCACCAATAGGACTGTCTGCTGAACCTTTCTGGCATCTTTTACCAGGTTATTGATAGCTTTCAGCTGGTCATAATATTCTTTGCCCTGCTCATACACCTTTTTAACTTCATTAAAGTTTTTTACGACATTGGATACCGTCGATGAAGTCTGTACAATTTCATTGGCTGAGTTTAAAATTCCGGATGCCAGATTTGCTGGATCGGTCACTACAAATTGTGCTTTTGTATAGGTGATGGTAGCGAAGAATGCCATCATCATCGTTTTGATGAATAAATTTTTCATTGTTGTAAAATTTTAAATGATTTAATTGTCTTTCGTATTTGATTTGATTCTCTTGAGAGAAATCCGCTTGATGGCATGTTCGACATTGCTGTCAAGTTCCGATGCTAGATTCATTACTTCTATCTTTTCCGTTTCTTCTGTAGTATAGGCCAGATATTCTTCTGCAGATACTTCGGTGGCATAGACCGCAGAGTGCGTTCCGCCTAATCCAATCCAGACTTCTTTGTAAAGCCTTCGGGGGTCATTGTTCATATTGATAGAAAGAACCTGAGATTTTTCTTTGTCAGTCAATCCCAGCATCGCCTGTATATCATCAAACTTATTCATGTACTTCCTTTGGTCAAGAAGAATCTTACAATCCGAATTGTTGATGATACTTTCCTTAACAATCGGTGACTGGATAATATCATCGACTTCCTGAGTCACCACAATGGCTTCTCCGAAAAATTTCCTTACCGTCTTGAAAAGGTATTTGATGTACTCTGCCATACCTTCTTTGGCAATGGCTTTCCAGGCTTCTTCGATGAGTATCAGTTTTCTGATTCCTTTGAGCCTTCGCATCTTATTGATGAAGACTTCCATTATGATAATGGTCACAATAGGGAACAGAATTTTATGATCTTTAATGGCATCGATTTCGAAGACAATGAAACGCTTGGATAATAAGTCCAGCTGCTTCTCTGAATTGAGCAGATAGTCATACTCCCCTCCTCTGTAATAAGGTTCCAGCACATTGAGAAAGTTGGCAATATCAAAGTCTTTTTCTCTGACTTTCTTTTGCTCCAATACTTTCTGATAGTCATCTTTGACGTACTCATAGAATCCATTGAAAGAAGGATGCAGGTCATTATATTTTATTACTTCAATGTATCCACTTACAGCATTTGACAATGCAACTTCCTCTGAACGGGTCGGTGGTTCATCATCTCTTTTCCAAAGTGTCAGAATCAAGGTTTTGATACTCTCCCTTTTTTCAATGTCAAAGATTCCGTCATCGGTGTAAAATGGATTGAAAGCAATGGGATTGTCTTCGGTGTAAGTAAAATATACCCCATCCTCACCTTTTGTCTTTCCTTTAATGAGTTCACATAATCCCTGATAGGAATTTCCGGTATCTACAAGAAGGACATGCGCTCCCTGCTCATAATACTGTCGTACCATATGGTTCGTAAAGAAGGATTTACCACTTCCGGAAGGTCCAAGAATAAACTTATTTCTATTGGTGATAATCCCCTGCTTCATCGGCAGATCTGAAATATCCAGATGAATCGGCTTTCCCGTTAGACGGTCAGCCATCTTAATCCCAAATGGTGACGGTGAATCCTGATAGTTGGTTTCCCCTGTGAAAAAACATAAAGCAGGTTCGATGAATGTGTAGAAGCTTTCTTCACTTGGAAAATCTGCGGCATTGCCCGGAATTCCTGCCCAATATAATGTTGCTGTATCTGTCGTATTATGACGGGGTTTACATTCCATTAAAGCCAAAGCGCTTCCCGTATCATTCTTTAACTGCTTGAGCTCAGTAGGATTGTCAGACCATGACATTATATTAAAATGAGCGCGGATAGATTGTAACCCGAAAGAATGTGCTTCATTTAAATACTTTTCAATCCATTCCTTATTGATCTGATTGGCTCTGCTATACCTTGCCAGAGAATGCATGTTTCTTGCAGATTTTTCAAACTTACTCAAATTCTCATCACTGTTGTCGATGAACAGATACTGGTTATAAATGTGATTGCAACTGAGCAGAAGTCCCACGGGAGAAGCAAATGATAGAAGACAGTCACTGCGGTCGGTGCTTAACTTCTCATAACGGCTGTGTGATGAAACAGTGCCTGGCAGATCTTCTGTATCCGATAAGGTGTGCATAGTAATACGATTGTTACCGATTCGCATTTCTTCAGATCCTAACTTGATATCCTGCAATGATGGATGGGTTTCACGCGATAGAGTCAGATATTGTTCCAGTAGTCCGGACCTTTCGGAAGTTCCTGATATCTCATCTTCTGTCATCCTTTCCAGATGGATATAACCACTGTCATTCATAATCCGCTCCAGTTGGTCGACTGCTTCAAGAAATAGATTAATAACTTCTTTGTCCTTAATCTCTTTCGGAATCAGCTTACCTTTGCATAGAGATGAAAAGTTACTCTGCATCCGCATCCTTTCTTTACTGGTTTTAGTAATGAACAGATAGCAGTAATGATTTAAAAACGGCCTCTCATTGAAGTGTCTTTCAAAAGACCTGGACAAAAAACTCTGATCTTCTCTTGAAAGATCAGGGTTGTAGTTTTCTTTGATAAACCAGTCCTGCTTATGAACCACAGTGAAATCCGGGAGTGTTTTAATGGCTTTGAACCAAGCGGAATGCATGGCTTCATATTCAGCAGAAGCAACAGTAAACAACTCAGGAAGTCTAACCTTAAAGCAAACCGTAACATCAGCGTCCTTTGAAATGATACAATCATTTTCAATAGCCAGCAATGGAAATTTACTTTCCAAGGTTGCTGCTTTGGAAGAATTTCTCATACGTATGTTCTTTTACGGTTAGTTTTCAAATACCGATAAATACTCTTACGGCTAATGATATATTTCGGATGCTTTTTTTGAGCACCCATTTTCATCAGACCGTGCTCACCGTATTTTCTATTCAGCGCGAAAGTCTGCCAGGTAAGAAGTCCACTGCTGATTCCTCCAAGAATTAAACATAGATAGGTATTGACACCTGCCATATACATAACCATGACACAGATCAATATTCCTAATAATCCTCCGGCGAAGATGAAGAGGTATTGCGCTTTAAGTCCCTTGAACTCCACCGTCCTTCCTATTCCTTTATTGGTATGATAGGTATTCATAGTCAATATTTTAAAGGAAGAATGAACGAAGGATTGTTGCCGCAACAATCAGAAAGATACATGCACCAAACCAGCTGGCAGCGGTCTTACTGGTGTCGGGATCACCACTGCTGAACTTGTTATAGACTTTTACTCCTCCGATGAGTCCGACGACTGCACCTATGGCGTAAATTAATTGGGTAGCGGGTTCAAAATAAGAAGTGACCATCTGTGTAGCCTCGTTGATTCCGGCACTGCCATTACCCTGTGAAAAAGCATACGGTGTAATCAAGATTGCCAGTAATGCATACATCAGTTTTTTTCTTTGTTTTTCCATTTTGTAAACATTTTTTTGTTACTGAGAACTGCACTCTGCAGAACTCAGGAGCAAATGTGCTTTGGAAA
The DNA here is from genome assembly GCF_003815715.1 of Chryseobacterium sp. G0162. Taxonomy (NCBI): domain Bacteria; kingdom Pseudomonadati; phylum Bacteroidota; class Flavobacteriia; order Flavobacteriales; family Weeksellaceae; genus Chryseobacterium; species Chryseobacterium sp. G0162. The sequence continues at coordinate 5,232,956 of NZ_CP033922.1, forward strand.
AACAGACTTATCGGGAAATGTCAGCAGTAGGAAATGAATGGCTTTTAGTGGCACCGAACTTAGGGTTAGACATAAAAAAACGTCAAACTTTTCTAGTTTGACGTTTATCTATATTACAATGGATTTTATATTTTCCTCCCTTTGGATTTATTGTTCTTTGGCTTTTCTTTATGATTCGCAGTGGTTTTTACCGAATTTAAATTGCTTTTGATCACACCGGCAAGAAAAGTTTTTTCCAACGGAATTTGATTTGCTTCAAACTGTATTTGAAAGCCCTCCTCCGATAACCCTTCTCTCAATTCAAAGCCGTGATGTCTATTCCATCCGATCCTGTCAAGCTCATTTTCAATGGGAAATTGTACAGCGATTAAGTCTTTGGGAAATTCTTTATGCGAACTAAAGTCTATATCCTGAAATTCGTGTTTCTTGGGATTATAAGGTATAATATAGCTGTTTTGGTCCTCATCATAGTAATTCTGTATATTCGAAAAGACAATACCTTTAGATAGAAAATCATCTTTGGGTCTCAGCATACCCATACGGATGTCTACGTAAAATAGATGTCCTGCAATCATTATAGTGGGAAGCTGTCCTTTATTGACACGCAAGTCATAAGACTCTTCGTTAATATTTTTTTTAGTTGAATCCATTGTATTATTCATTAAAAGTTATTCCTTACATCATCATTTCAAAAACAAAGGGAAGTCTATAAAAACTCCCCAATGTCGAACCCGTCAGAAGAATTACTTCGCTTTGAAGAAATAATCTCATTATCATTCGAAATGCTTTCACTTAACAATATGGCAATTCTCTTTGAAGCATCTCCTAATGAATTCTCTAAAAGATTAAAAAGCTCGGTCCCATGAATTCTTTGAATAATGTTGACTGCTTGTTGTTCTAAGTCAGGCTTCAGCACGTCCTGTTGAAGCAACTCACCCGCAGTACTCAATTCCTGAAAGGTAACCCCTGTAGCAAACCCGCTTTCAATAGTAGAGTTCTCATATTTCCAATCTTCATTCTCCTGCTCCCATTCATCCTTTTTGACTAGGATATCATCCAGACTTTTAGTCTGACCCACAGTGTCAAATTCAGCTTCTCTGGCTTCTGATTCAAAAATAGATTCTGCTTGTAAAGTAGATTCATTTTGTCTCTCATTCGTATCGATTGGCGATGCTTGTCTCTCTCTTTGTTTTGTATCTCCCATAATAGATGGTAGATTCTTAGTTTTAATAACATTATCTTTTCGACGGATGCTGATTGAAAATTTTTTGTCTACAAGAACTAAAACAAGAATGATTAATAAAGTGATGATGATAATTTGTTCCATAGGATGATTGATTAAAAGATTGGACGGTATTTGTTATTGAAATCATCAGTAATTTCCTTTTCAAACATTTCAAAATGATAAGCCAGTATATTATCCAGATAAGCATACAGAGGAATCTGGTCATCGGCTATGATTTGAATAATGCGTGAGAGGCGTTCGTGATATTCAGGACGGATATAAATACTTTTATCTCCACGCTTAGTCATTGTATGATGCGTAAGAAACTGCTCCATATAAGTTATATCATTACTTTTCTGACTCTTCAACTTATTTTTTATTACAGCTTTCTTTTTTTGGGAATCTGCATTTTGGACATAAACTTCTTTCTTTAGACTTCCTGCCATAATGGACATCAGATATTGTTCATCGATACCATTATCTTCATTGTTATTTTTGTCATGTTCCATTATTTTATAGTTTTACAATTCTTAAAAATTCTTCTATAAATTGATCCATTCTGCATTGAGTTAACAGCTTAGGATCTGCAGGCAGTAATGTTGATCGGAAAACATTCTTTGTAATGGTCTCCCCTTCCTTTCGAAATCTTTTACTATCTGTAATGGTTGTTTCCATAAGAGGCAGCCCTAAATCTGAAATCACTTTACTGTAATTTTTGTAAAGTATCGTTCTTTCTCTTCCATCCACCTGATTCCAGAAAAGATGAATAGCCCGGATTCCTGTTTGAGTTTCTTTCATCAATACATTGGTTAGAACATCAGTAAAACTTAACGTACTTTCCAATACGAGACGATCTGCAGTAATAGGAGAAAAAATATAATGGACATTCGTCAATGTTTTTAAAATACCAACAGTATTCACGGTTCCTGGCAGATCTAAAAATATAATGTCAGGAGTTATTTCCAAGCCATCAACATACCTATCTATTTCTTGTAAAACTTCATCAGTTTTACTCTGAAAAATAGGATAAGCTTTTTTATTAATACTCGTAAATTGTTTGTGAGCCATCTTTTTTAAAATCTCATTCTGCATCACCATTTTCAAATCCCGCTCTCTCATTTGGAGTAAACTGTACTGCGGAAAGTCACAATCAAAGACAGCAACCTGATATCCCATTCGATAATGAAGGATACTCGCCATTAATGTTGTAAATGTGCTTTTTCCTACACCTCCCTTTTGAGTGGAAAAAGTAATAATTGTGGGTTGTTTTTTTGTTTTCATTATATTGAATTTTAATTATTCCGAAATTGAAAGACTGAAGGACAGCAAGCCTTCAAACCATAATAACCTCAAGCATGATATTTCGCCATAACGAATGCTAGCTATCACCATTGAAAACTGTATTGGCTTCCAGCATTAGTGAATGAATTTTATTCGTCTTGCAATCCTGATAGATTGAATTTCTGACTTCTATCTGTCAAAAATGATATCACGAAAGCTGGCCTTCCTGAAGGCAATAATGCAGGATTTCCAGAGTCAAAGAATTCTATCGGATTTGCAGTTAGTCCTGCCCTCCATCTGATGCAAATGAAAAATATTTCTATTTCACTGCTTTTATAATGGTAGTTCTTGGCAGTTCACTTCCTTCCTTGGCTTTGTTTACTATTCCGTTTCTCTAATTGAATGTGATTTACTTTGTTTTAGAAGATTGAGGAGTTTTAAATGGTAGTGTCCGAATAGCATAATGCTATAAATCTATTCTATTCAAGATATTTCCTTTCACCCGAAAGGGGCAAGTTATGTTTTGAGTGCCTCATAACTTTTTTCGTGCCTCAAAACAACTTGCCCTGGCTGGGGCCTTAAAAACCACTCCGAAGTCGTGATTTTCTTAACATTAAATTGGATAATATGGATGCAAATAAAAACAATAAAGGTGGGCGTAAGCCCAAGCTGAACCCAAGTAAAAACAGATATGTATTTAGATTGACCGATGAAGAAAATGTTGGTTTTCTAAAATTATTTGAATCTTCAGGTATGAGCAATAAAGCAAAATTTATTACAACAATTTTGCTTCAGAGAGAATTAAAAATTGTCAAAGTGGATGTTTCAACAATGGATTATTATACTCAACTCACTAAATTCTTTTACCAGTTTCAATCGATTGGAAACAATTATAATCAGATTGTAAAAATTTTATATCGAAATTTTACTGAGAAAAAAGCATCTTTTTATCTCTTTAAACTGGAAAACCATACCAAAGATCTGGCATTAATTTGTAAGCAAATTATAGAAATCACTAAAGAATTTGAGCAAAACCATATTCAAAAAACTTCTGAAAGATGATCGCTAAAATTGGAAAAGGTGAAAATCTTTGGGGTGCCCTCACATACAATCAGCAAAAAGTAGACAACGAAAATGGAACGGTTTTATTCACTAATAAGATTCCTGATTTGTGGGATCGACCTTATTCCGTTAATTTTTTTCATAAGTATTTTGAACCCTACTTGATTGCCAATAATAAAACTGAAAAACCGGTAAGACATATTTCCCTTAATCCTGACCCTAACGATAAGGTTGATGACAAAGATTATAGAGAAATGGCTCAGCAATATATGCAAGAAATGGGTTATGCCAACCAACCCTATGTCGTTTTTAAACATACGGATATTGACAGAACTCACATTCATATCGTAACCACATGTGTACAGATCGATGGGAAGAAAATATCAGATCGCTATGATCACCCCCGATCAATGGAAGCCTGCAGAAAACTGGAAAAACAATATAACCTGAAAGTCGCTGGTGAGAACAGAAATTTAAATCAAAGCTCTATTTTTAAACCTGTAGATTATACTAAGGGAAATATCAAAACACAATTATCATCCGTAATAAGGCATATCCCTAAAACCTGTGGCTTTCAAAGTATGGGTGCTTATAACGCTTTACTTTCTCAATTTAATATTTCCTGTGAAGAGGTTAGCGGAGAACTGCATGGAAAGATGAGAAAGGGAATCGTCTATTTTGTAACGGATGAAAATGGAAAAAAAATAAGCAATCCTTTTAAATCATCCCTTTTCGGTAAACATGCAGGAGTAGAAAATATTCAAGCATGTATTGAGAAATCTAGAATAAAAATAAAAAATGATCCTTCAAAACATATTCTTAAAAGAACGGTAGAAACTGCACTCAGCACGAGTAAATCGGAAGCTTCTTTTAAGTCTCAACTATTAGAGCAGGGAATTGCTACAGTTATTAGAAAAAATAATCAGGGAAGAATATATGGAATTACATTCATAGACCATAACTCCAAATTAGTCTGGAATGGCTCTCAACTGAGTAAAGAACTATCTGCCAACTCATTCAATACACGGTGGAATGAGTTAGAAATAAAGCGTGAAACAAAATATGATCGTAATGATCACTTTAATTTATCTGATGAAGTATGCACAGAACAATTTCTTACGGATAGCATCAGCGGAGTTTTTGACGGATTCTTTTCCAGCTTATTGTCGTCAGATACAAATACGGATCAGGAGGAACAAATTTTTGCATCTCAAATGAAAAAGCGCCAAAGAAAAAGAAGATAAAAAATAATCTTCTATTGCACAAGCTGTCTTATTAATATACTAAGAGAGCCAAAGACAGACAACTTATGCTTGCAACGACGAATTTATAGTTGAGAATACGTAATCCTGTATTTATGCTTCTAAAATGTAATATGCAGGGTGAAGACGATTTAAGAGGACTTGCCAAAATCATGGCGTTTATGCGAGCGGTAAGCATTATTATAGTACTAATGCACCTCTATTGGTTTTGTTACGGATTTTTTGCAAAGCAACAATGGACGCTGGAACTCATCAATAAAATACTTCATAATTTTAATAAGACAGCAGGCCTTTTTTCTCAATCTATTTATTCTAAGCTGTTCGCAATAGTTTTATTGGCTTTGAGTTGCCTCGGAACAAAGGGAGTCAAAAATGAAAAGATCACATGGAAAAAAATTAGTGTTGTTTTTTCTATTGGTTTTCTATTATTCTTTTTAAACTCAATCCTCTTACAATCTGCCAGCAGTTTTACTCCTGTACTTTATATTCTATCTACTGGATCCGGATATATTCTCCTAATGCAGGCGGGAGTATGGATAAGCCGCCTTCTGAAGCATAACTTAATGACTGATGTTTTTAACAGTGAGAATGAAAGTTTTCAGCAGGAAACTCAATTACTCTATAATGAATACTCGGTTAATCTTCCCACAAAATTCTATTATCAGGGAAACTGGCATCAGGGATGGATTAATGTAGTCAATCCGTTTCGTGCGACCATTGTTTTAGGGACACCAGGCTCGGGAAAATCTTATACTGTTGTCAACAATTATATTAGACAGCATATCGAAAAAGGATTTGCTATGTACATCTACGATTTTAAATTTGATGACTTGTCAACCACTGCGTACAACCATCTTTTAAATCATTCCGATGCTTATACAATAAAGCCGAAATTCTATATCATCAATTTTGACGACCCCAGAAAAAGCCATCGGTGTAACCCCTTACATCCTAGTTTTATGACAGATATTTCAGATGCATATGAAGCCGCCTACACCATTATGCTGAATCTTAACAGAAGCTGGATTCAAAAACAAGGTGACTTCTTTGTTGAAAGTCCCATTATATTGTTAGCGGCGATCATATGGTTTCTTAAAATTTATGAAAACGGCAGATACTGCACTTTTCCACACGCTATTGAACTGCTGAATAAAAAATATGAAGAGGTATTTACGATATTAACATCTTATTCCGAATTAGAGAACTACCTCTCTCCTTTCATGGATGCATGGCAAGGCGGTGCACAGGATCAATTGCAGGGGCAAATTGCATCAGCTAAGATTCCTTTGTCTAGAATGATCTCACCACAATTATATTGGGTAATGACCGGAGACGATTTTTCTTTGGATATCAATAATCCAGATGAACCTAAAATATTGTGCGTAGGTAATAATCCTGACCGTCAGAATATCTATTCTGCTGCTCTGGGATTATATAATTCAAGAATTGTTAAGCTGATTAATAAAAAAGGACAGTTAAAAAGTTCTGTCATTATCGACGAGCTTCCCACAATATATTTCAGAGGCCTGGATAATTTAATTGCTACTGCCAGAAGCAATAAAGTTTCTGTATGTCTTGGGTTTCAGGATTTTTCTCAGCTGACAAGAGATTATGGAGACAAGGAAAGTAAAGTGATTCAGAATACAGTCGGCAATATTTTCAGCGGGCAGGTAGTTGGAGAAACAGCAAAAACCTTATCTGAACGCTTTGGAAAAGTGCTGCAAAAAAGACAAAGTATATCCATCAACAGGAATGATACTTCTACCTCCATCTCTACCCAATTGGATAGTTTGATTCCTGCTTCGAAAATTTCTACCTTGACTCAGGGATTTTTTGTTGGTGCAGTATCTGATAACTTTGACGAAAGGATAGAACAGAAGATTTTTCATTCGGAGATTGTTGTGGATAGTGTTAAGCTTTCTCAAGAAATGCAAAACGTTCAGAAAATACCGCTGATTCGATCCTTTATTGACGAAGATGGAAATGATTCGATGACCAAACAGATCCAAGATAATTACAAAGAAATTAAGGCTGATATTCTTAACATCATCACGAATGAGATGGATCGAATAAAAAATGATCCTGATTTGCAGTATTTAATCAAAAATGATTAAAATAGAAACCTCAAATACAGTATTATTTGAGGTTTAATTTGATATTCAGTTATTCAGCTTCATGAGTCATAAAATGCTGGTTGAGATTGTCCCCGACCAGTTGAAGAAATTTGGTTGGCCCCTGTTTCCTGGTGCGGATTTCAAAGACGGTTTTATGGAAATTGCCAAGATCGCAATCCAGTGACTTTTCAACAAATTTTATGACTTCACTTAATTCTATATTCCCCCCATTAAAACAACGCATCTGGTAAAGGGCATAGATCAATTCTATAAGACCAACCTTTGATCCCGACCAGCTAAGAGGAGAAAGTAGTTTTGATACTGTATCTTCATTAGAACCTTCAATCTGTCTTTTTAAATAGTGATCAAATTGCTGATTGGAAATAAATCTGGCGATCATATGATCGTGTGATGTCGTAAAATTGGGATCATAGTTGTAAAAACCTGATGATAGCTTCATTTTCAAATCATAGGAATTACGGACAAATATTTTATGGTCAAGATAAGTCGCCTCACGTTTATAATAACTGTAGAATTCGGAATGTTCCAAATAAAAGTTCTTTAACTTCTCCTGCTCTGCCTCATAATATTTCTTTAAAGTTTTACTTCCCGCAGCCGGCTTATGGGCCTCAATATCCAGTACCGAAGAGTAATAGATAAATTTTGAAATAAACTGTGGTTTTAGCTTCTTAAAAAAAAATACTTCCTCGGCAATATGATCAAAGTGATGGTTGGAAACCAGAAGCTTCAATTTTCTTATAGACTCGTCAATGATGAGTAAAGCCTTTTCAGAAATTTTGATCATATCATTTCCATCTGCGTAGACTTCGTTAATCTTTACATCCAGATCTTCCAATAACTGTGAAGTTCTTTTAAAAATAGTTTTTGTTACCATGTCCTTTTTTCAGGAATTTACAAAGATTACAATAAAAAAGTTTCTATTCCATTTTAAGTTCTTCTTTTCTTTTGCGAATAAAATCTGTTGGTCTTAATCCATTGACTTCATAAAATAGATCTGAAAAATGCTGGCGAGTTGAAATACCCGATTCTTCAGCGAGAGCTTCAATCGTATACAAAAGGTATTTCCTCTCCGAATTTAGTAATTGTGTGATATAGGAAATTCTAAGCCTATTGATATAAGTTTTAAAATTTTCACCTTTATTTTCATTGATAAAAGTTGAAAGATAAGAAGTATTAGTATTCATTTTTGTAGCTAATATTCCTAATGTCAACCCTCTCTGCTTAAATCCGTTTTCAATTTCAAATTGCCGAAGTTTCTGATCCAATTCTTTATAAAGTTCTTCGGGGAGCCCAGTTTTTACAGAATTACCAATAACATCCTGTCTATCAATAATTAACATATCATATTGTTTATTATTTAATCTGTCCTGCAGTAGCAGATACTTCAATTTTATATGTTGTTCCTTATGATACTTCAAAATGAATAGACAGAGAAAGAATATTGTTGATACAATAAATACAAGCATGTACATCATCCGATGCGAACTCATTTTCTCCAATCTGTTTTTACTTTCAGTGAGTAATCTCTTATCATACTCCCTGTGTATTTTTGATGATAGGTAGGTAAAGTCTTTGCCGATAAGCTTGTCAACCTTCAATAGCTGCTTCGTATAATACAGCTGCTTTTCCTGATCGCCTTTCTCTGAATAGTACATTATAAGATCTTCATATGCTGGTCTTACTTCAGGAAGGATAAATGTATGCCGGTTGAAAATAGAATCAACCTTCTCAAGATAATAAATACCCTTATTTTCATTACTCACCATATGGTTCTTTCCCAGGTAATAATAAATAACAGATAACCAGGAAAAATCATTTGATTTTACGATCTCTTGTAAAGCTGAACTTAAATCATGTATACTTCCAGCGTAATTTTTATGGTGATACGCCGAAATGCCACGGCATTTTAACAGATAGCTTTTTTCCAGTAAAAATCTATCCTGATCAGCAAGTTGCAGTAAAGCATTTTCAACAAGGCCGTCTGCCATATCATATTCCTTAAGGTTTCGATAACAGATCACCATTTGATGAATAGAATTATAATAGCCTCTTTTAAAATTGAATAACGTATTTGGATGGCTTTTTTCTTTACTCTTTTTTTCAAAAAAGGCACTGCATTGTTTAAACAACTCTAAAGCTTCCTGATAAAATCCCAAATAACTTTTTACAACCCCCAGGTGATATATGATTTTTTGATGTAAATACTCATCCTTACCATTTTTAGAATATTCATAAGCTTTCAGATACTCTGCCAGGGCAGGTTCATATTTTTTAAGGGTAAAGTAATAAAAGATTCCTTTACCTAAATAGGCATCACCGATAAGTTCCGGCTGCTTTGACCTCAATGCTGCATAGATAGTACTGTCTGCATAGGAAAGTTTTCCTTCATTGGACGGAGTGAAATATACAGCAAACTTATAAGCTTCCGAAAGCCTTGCAAAATCAGAATCCTTCTTTGCTTTTGATATATAAATCCTTAAATACCTGAAAGCTGTCGAGTCATTCTTTTTAAGATTTTCGTATTGACTTCTGAGCCAAACATAATCATTCCTGTTTTCCTCTGCATGGAAATCAGTGATGGAAAAAAACAGCAACAATGTTATCATGATACATTTTGAGGCCATCATAGTGATTAGTTTTTAGCTGAAAGAGTCAAATTTAGCCAAAAAAAGACAACTAAAGCCAGATAACTAATTAAATCACAATAATATGTGACATTTACTATCAATCATTCATCAATAAAGAGATTTTACAAAATTATAAACGTCATCATTTATAAATGATGACGTCTTGTTTTGAAAAGCTGATCCAATATCAGTTTTTTATAGACCGGTTTCCAAATACCTTTGGTTTAAGAATTCTAATAAATACCCCTGACCGGTTGGGAATAACTTAAATCAATATTAATATGAAAAAGTATATTCCTCAGATGATTTTAATCTTAGCATTAAGTGCAATAGCTTTAAGCTGCAGACAGAACGATATAATGGACGAATCAGAATCCCAGATCATCCATAATCCTGAAAACAGGAAAAATTTTTCCAAAAAAAATCAGGATACAATACTAAAAGACATAAATCCGGCAGCAGATCCACCAATAAAGGATACTCACGATTGGCGGATAAATGAAAATAATCCTTAAAATATTAAAATATGATTCCCCATCACTTATCCCTCATCTGTAAAACAGGCTTACCATGTCCTAGAAGTGGAATTTGGGAAAGTATGGGGAATTTCAAAACCACCTGTCCAATTTCTAAAGGTTCCAAAATGCCGGATTACTGTGGAGAGAAAATAAAGTGGATCCTGATAAGAGCAATATAAATTAAAACTTACATCATGAAGATATCAACAACCTCCATCAGCATCATAAGCTACTTCTTTGTTTTGTTGTTTGTGTATGCTGCCGTGAGCAAAATACTTGATTTTGAAAACTTTCAGGTCCAGATTGCACAATCACCATTATTGAGTAGCTATGCAGGTATCACTTCATATGCCGTGATTATTGCAGAACTTTTGATATGCATTTCTCTAATACTACCAAAATATCGTTTATACGGTTTATATAGTTCGCTTGGACTCATGACCTCATTTACTACCTATATTTATCTCATTATTCATTACAGTGAATTTATACCCTGCTCCTGTGGAGGTATTCTCGAAAAACTAGATTGGAATGAGCACCTTATTTTTAACATAGGCTGTATTATCATTGCTATCATAGGCATTTTTCTTTCTCTTAAACTAAGACAAAGAATTTTAACAACATCTTTATGGATTATCTCTCTGATCATCCTTAGCTTTTCGCTGGTAATGATCCTCTTCTTTTCCTCCGAACAGATGATAAAGAAAAATAATAATTTCATAAGGCGTTTTCCCCATCATCCAATTTTACAGGATAAGAGTCTCGATTTAAAGGCTAATTCTTATTATTTTGCAGGTACCAGTAACGGAAAAGTAATACTCGGTAACTATATCAGCCCGCTCACCATCACTGAGATTGATTCCACTTTCACTACTTTCACCCAACATACCCTTACGCTGGATTATTATGACCACCAATTTAAGTCTTTAACGCTTTATATCCGTGATTCCCATTTCTACCTTGCCGACGGAAGTGTTCCTGTCATTTATCGTGGGAATCTCAATAATCTTTCTGCAAAAACCCTGAGTTACAAAAAGATGTATTTTGACCAGCTACAAATATTGGACTCTACTCATATAGCATTCAGAACCTTTAATCCTAATATCAAAGTGCGTTCTTTAGGGATATTACAATCAATCTCCGGCAATTATCATCTGAATAACAATATCATCAAAAAACAAAAGGACGGTCTATTTGATACAGACGGACAGCTAATTGCAGACAGCTATACTAATACCTATTATTACATCTACTTCTACCGTAATAAGATCATTACAATAAAAACTCCTGACAATTCTTTTTCGGAGCAAAACACTATTGATACCACCCATATTGCAAAAGTTCAAAGTACTATTCTTTCCAATGGAAAAACAAAGATGACTGCTCCGCCTGTTGTAGTGAACAAAATGGCAACAGCGTGTAAAGGGATCTTATTTAACCGATCTAATCTTATGGGAAACTATGAAAATAGAGACCAGTGGAAGACCAATGCTATTATTGATATGTACAACACCAGAAATAAAAGTTATAGTGGAAGTTTTTATATACAAAACCGCAGCAACCATAAAATGTCCGGAATGCTGGCAACATCAAAGTATTTCTATTCACTTATGAGTAATGAAATTGTCCGCTATCGTTATGCGCAGACCATTACGGACGATTTCAAAAAAGGGGAAGCCGAAAACCTTAGATCAGAGTAGGCAAAACGACAAATCCAATCTTATGAAAAAGTTTATTCTGCCTGTCGCCATTGTGATGATAGGCGCAACATCTGCTCTTGCGAGCAATGTCAGCAAAAGCAACACGAAAATCCCTGCGACAGGATACGTATTCCGCCCTGCGGCAGCTATTAAATGTGTCAATGCCCATGTTCAATGTGACACATCAGGGAATGTTATGTGTACCGCAGATCTCGGAAATGGTCCTGAACAACTCTATCAGAGAATCAGTGATACTTCATGCCCCAATGCACTTTTTGTAAAACCTTAATTTAATAAAGGATGCCCAAAAGGCATCCTTTATTTGTTAATTAATCCCGTTTATCACTTCCCTTCATCCAATCAGCTTTTATCCCATCATTAAGGTGATATTCAAACCACTGCTCTACTCTTCGGGCGATATCTATTTTATTGGATCTCTTCCAGAAACCATGAGCCTCATCCTGATAAAACAAGGCGACGACTTCTTTTTTATTTCTTTTCAATCCAATATAAAACTCCATGACCTGATTCCAGTCTATATTTCTGTCATTGACTCCTGTCCATAAGAAAATAGGCGCACTGATTTCGGATACACTATAGATCGGGCTGTTCTGAATATACAGTTCTTTATAGTCCTTCAAACTTCCAGGCATTTTATACTGTCCATTTTCAAACTGCCAGTAAAAAGGCCTCAGGAAATTGTAATTATATGAAAAATAAGACCGTACCAAATCACTGTTTCCAGCTCCCGAGGCATAGGCTTTAAACCGGTCTGAATGGGTGGCTATAAAATTAGTCTCATATCCTCCATGGGAATACCCTATGAGTCCCAGTCTTTTAAAGTCAATGGACTTCAATCCAGATACAGCATCGAGAGCACTGTTCACACAATCCAGAGCCGAGAATCCAGTCCCTCTTTTGTCAAAAACAATATCAGGAAGAAACACAAAATACCCACCCTCAAGATAAGAACGTATGTTCAGACCCTCCGTACGTTCGAAAAACCCATCTCGCAGATACTGATTGCCAAAATGGCTTTGTCTCGCATAGACAATAGTGATCATGGGGTAACGCTTTAGATCTGTGAAATCCAAAGGGTAATACAAAATACCGGTAAGGTCTGCTCCTTCAGAATTTTTATAGCTTATCCTCTCACTACGAATCCTTCCAATCTCCATGTCCTTCCGGTTGCTTTTATAAATGATTTTTGCTTTCGAGCCGTTAAATACTTTTATATAGGCCGGAACATTGTAATCCTCAATACAAGCCTCCAGCAGGATGCCATTCTTATGTTCTATTTTATCAATCCGTTCTCTTGTAGGAGCCTGCAGCATTACCTTTTTCCCTGATTGACAAGAATACGAAAGAATGGCAGTTTGATCATTCTTTTTATCATACATTTTTATAATCAGGGACTCCTTACTATTATATAGATTCTGGCCTCCATTAGGATAACCACTTATACCCTCTCCCTGAATTGGATTTACAATGGTAGAATGGAACCCATCCAGTAAGGAAATTTTCACCAAATCACCAGTATCTGTTTGATACCGCAACAACCCGCCCTCTGTTTCAAACAGGATATATTGATCATCTTCTGAGAAATAGGGATCTCCCGTATCCGCTATTTTCAACTTTTTTTCAGCCAGTCTATACAAATCATAAAGCACCCAATTATTGCCGGGATTAGACAGTATATACCTTCCTGTAGATCCATAATAGAGGATATACCCTCCCTTCCCGATATATTGCTGTTTTCCATTCCCAACTTCATAACGGTACAAATCAAACTCAGGGTACTGGTGTACATAATCCTGATTTTTATAGTAATTATAACTGATAACATACGTACTGTCTCCAATATTGATTTTCTCCAGCGCTTTATCATCAGTATCCATTCTCAGACTGTGCAGCTTCGGATCCCAGACTGCTATTTCTTCCGACTCACCACCATGAAACTTCAGTTCGAGTTTACGATCATCCGCATTCCAGATGTCAGGATTACCGGGAAGCTTATCTGGATCATCACCATAGGTGAGCCTGACCAGAAAACGCTCTCCGGTTCCCAGCCGGGAAATAGTGGCCGCTTTAAAGTCCCGGCTCGTATCACTGTTCAGATGAAATACCTCTTGGGTTTTGCTAATATAAACCAGATCCGTTTTTCCATTTTTTTCTGTAATCCATGCACTGGCCCCCTTGTCTGACCATCTGCAATCCAGTATTTTCTGATCAGTTGAATAGATTGCTTTTTTAGGCTTCCGCAGATCATACAGGATGTTTTTCCCGGCTTCCTTTTTCACAAAAAACACATCACTCCCTTTTACAAAAAAGCTTGTAACATTTTTATAGCTGTCTGCCAGATCTCCCTCCTTCCAGATTTCCAGATCAGTCCCTGAAGATGAAATTCCCCGTAATACCAACCATGTATTCTGAGACTTTACAAATTCTGAACTGACGATCTGATTCCAGCTTTTACTCAGTCCTGAATTAAGGTTAATCATTTCAGCACTGCCCTTTCTTATTAAAAGAAGATTTGAACGGCCTGTAAAATGAAATTTGGTTACCCCTGCATACTGTTTCACGTTCTCAGCCCTTTTACGGTTTACCAAAACAATGGTGTCCCTGCTTTCCTCATAGGTTTTCCGGAATGCGGTCCACTTTCCGTTGGGTGATGTTTCCGGAAACATTATTGTATACCGGAGATTGTGATACCTGGGATTAAACCTGTCTTTTTTAACCGTCTGGCTGATCGCGTCTATAGAAAAAAGCAGGATCATGATGTATAATAGTTTAATAGCCTTCATTCTGAGGATTTAAATTAGGGTTGAGTAAGAGTTCATTAAGGGGTATGGGCCAAAGCCTGTGGTAAGGCTTCCAGTTAGATTTTAGGGCGGTAAGCTGCTGCAGCTTTCCCATTCTTTTCAGATCAAAGAACCGTTGTCCTTTCTCTGTAAAGAATTCCCGCCGTTTTTCCTCCAGGAGTTCATTAAGGAACATTTCCTGCGTTAGCCCTGCTGTAACAGCAGCAAGACCTGCTCTTTGTCTTATACGGTTAAGATAAACAGCGGCTTCTGCGATTTTTCCCTGCTGTGCCATCGCTTCAGCCAGGATACAATATCCCTCTTCCAATCTGAAAAGAACCGAATACTCTGTCGTATTGGGGGCGAGGTTTTTATACTTATAGGCCCTGTACCATGTCTTTCCGTTAAAGCTCACAGGAAGTGTCCAGAACTGCTTTCTAAGGTCTGCATCAGAGAATAAAGCCATAAGATCCACGGAAAGCGCATAAGAAGAAGGTGCGGCATTGGCAAAATAATACTGTAAAGCCTCCGCAGTGCCATCATTTTCATTCTGAGGCTTCATCTGCCAAAGGATATGTTTTCCTGTGTTTAAAAACACTTTCTTTACATCCTCCTCAAAACTATACATTGGACTGCTGATCACCTCCTTCCCCATTTGTTCTGCCTCCGCCCACTTTTGCCGGGACAGATACACTTCAGCCAAAACCAGCTGTGCCACTTTACGGTTAGGATATAGCCTTTCTGTTGATGTATACTCATCAGCCAGCATAGCTGCAGATTTCAGTAGATCCTTTTCAAGGTGATCCAGCACCTGATTTTCCGGCATCCTCTGAAGGCTTTTATTGATTGTAAAATCGGTTGTTTCCGTGTAAGGTACATCTCCAAATAAACGCTGAAGATTAAAATAAATCATTGAACGCACCAGGAGGGCCGTTCCGGCAATACGCTGTCTATCATTCACCGGTATCGATGAAGACCTCTCCAGCCCTTCTGCAATGGAGTTCGCCATATAAATTTCTTTATAAGCATTGCGCCATATCAGTTCCACGCTGATATTCCCTGAAAGCTGCTGGTTATGATAAATATCCTGGGCTGCATTGGTATTACTGATGAAGTAGGCATCTAGTTCATCGGTATAGCTTGATAAAAAGGCTGCGAGGCCGTTACTTCCTCCCGAAAACATGGAGTTATCCCTTATTTCTGCCATCAGGTTAGCCAATGCAGCCTCTGCTGTGTGGGTATCTTCAAACACAGCAGCGGTATTGATCTGGTCCGTGGGCGGATCAATTTCCACCAGTTTTTCACAACTGGACAGGAATATCAAAAAAATGAGTCCTGCCCCGATTATTATATGAGTATTGTATTTCATGATTTAATATTTAAAAGTTAAGCTGTATTCCAAAGGCAAAAGTTTTAAGCGGCGGAAGATATCCCGCTACACTGAACTCAGGGTCCAATCCAAAGTATTGGGTCCATGTCCAGAGATTTTGCCCCTGTAGATAGAGTACTGCATCCTTAAACAAACTGTCCCGTCCTTCTATCCTGTAATTAAACTGCACATTTTTAAGCCTGATAAAGGAGGCATCCCCTATGGCTGCCGTACTGTTCCTCAGGTTGGCTGTCAATCCGTTCACGGTGGCATTCCCACCTGCTGAGTAAGGCATTACCATTCCTGTGGGGTTATCCGCTGACCATACATTGAGAAAATCGACAGGCATATTGTTCATAGTCCCAGGTACGGCCATCCCTTTTATATAGTTCCAGTTTCTCTGTTTCACGAAATACAGCAGAAACGAAAGGCTTATATTTTTATAGGATATCTGGTTTTGCCAGCCTCCGTAATATTTCATACCTATGTTTTCTATGGCTTGTGCATCTGCCGGGGCTGTTATCTTCCCGTCTCCATTAAAGTCCTTGAACCTGTACTGGCCCGAAACCGGATCAATCCCCTCAGACTCAAACACCCGTACCATTGAGGTTGGATACCCTACCTTATAAGTATTGGCATAAGTAGAGCCTTCCAGTCCCGGAAATGCGATCAGCTTGTTTTCTGGAATACTCAGATTAAATCCGGTTTCCCATCTTACAGGAGCTGATTTCAAAACATTGACATTAAGCGACAGTTCCCAGCCTCTGTTTTCCACGGTAGCTCCCAGATTAGCCGTCACATCTGAGAAACCGGTTATAGAAGGCAGGGGAATTCCTACCAGCTGATCCGTTGAACGGTTCCTGTAAAATGCTGTGGTCAGCATGATCCTGTCCTTTAGAAATCCCAGTTCAAGAGCTGTTTCCAGCTTTCTTGTCTTTTCCCAACTATAAGCAGCGTTATAAAGCCTTGACGGATAAAGCCCTGTTACCCCGTCATAATTCGAGTCCCCTATCGTGTAGGTATTCAAAAACTGGTAATCCCCTATAAAATCACTTCCTGTGACCCCATAGCTTGCCCGTACCTTTCCTGAGCTCAGCCATTTCCATGAATCGAATATCGATTCTTTTGTAAATAACCAGGCAAGACCTGCCGCTCCAAAATCCGCAACCCTGTTTGAAGGCCCAAACCTGCTTGATGCATCACGCCGTCCGGTTATATTCAGTATATAGCGATCTTTCCATTTATAATTGATCCTTGCATAGATGGCTGCATATTTATAGGGATTCACTACCTGATTGGAGATGATCTTCGTTGAAGCAGCCCCAATATTTCCGATAAGGGCATTGCTTGCAAAACCTACCCCTGTCATTGAAGACAGTTTTGTTGTTGTCTGTTGAAAAGAAGTTCCTATCAGAATATCCAGCTCATGATGTCCCAGCTTTTTTGCCCATGAAAGCTGAGGTTCTATGATATAGGAGAACATGGTATTGCCGCTTTTGGAAGCTGAGGAATTTGCCGAAGTCATTCCATATGAAGGATTGTACATGGTACTGGGCTGTAAGGAAAGTTCCTCCAGATTCTGGTAATTAACCCCGCCATTGGCTTTCAATACAAAGTCTTTCCAAAACCGGTATGACAGATTCACATTGGAATTCCACTGCAATACTTTATTCGAATAGGTACTCTCCAAAGCCGCTAATGGATTGGTAAAGGTATTGTTCTCCCAGTTCAGGCTCCCACCTGCTGTGTAAAGCGCCGGAGCATTGGGACTCAGGTTCAGTGCTTTTAGGGTAAGATCTGTATTGACAACATTATTGGAAAGCGATGAAAACATATTGGAAGCCTCTATCCTGAATATTTTATCCACCGAGCTGTGGCTGAATGAGGAATTCAATATATTGGTCTTATAGTGAAAATCACCGGGAAATACCGTTGTCTGGTCATTGTGGGAAAAGCTTACTAAAAAACTACTGTTTTCTGTCCCCCCACTAAGGCTTGCCTGGGTGGTAGTTCCTTCCGCTGTCTTCCCTATCAGTTCCTTCTGCCAATCGGTATACCAGCCCTGATTCCAAACTCCATTGACATCATATGCATTGGCAGGGAATCCCGATATTCCATCATTCTTATAGGCCTCTCTGCGCATAGCAAGATACTGCTCGGTATTCATCATTTTCATACGGCTTCCCACCCTGCTTATGCTGTACGCAGTACTGATCATCCCACCCAGTCTCCCTCTCTTTCCTTTTTTAGTCGTCACCAGCACCACCCCATTAGCTCCCCTTGATCCATAAATAGCTGTTGCATCTGCATCTTTAAGGATTTCAATACTCTCTATATCATTAGGGCTGATGGCATTCAGCGGACTGATATTCTTCAGTGGAATCACCCCCACCGAAAAAGTTGAGTTCAGCTGTCCTCCTATGGGAACTCCATCAATTACGTAGAGGGGCTGATTGCCATCCACCACACTATTGGTCAGATTCCGTAAACTGTTTCTTCCCCGGATCTGGATATCGTACCCGCCTCCTGCCACTCCCGAGCTTTGGGTAATGCTTACTCCTGTCACCCTTCCCTGTACTGCTGACAGTACATTGGTTACGGGCTGATTTCCGATCTCCTTAGCTCCCACCCTTGCAATACTTCCCGTACTCTCCTTCTCTTTCACTTTATAATACCCTGCATTCAGTACGATCTCTCCAATTCCGGTTACCTGGGTTTTATCAAAAGATGTATCCTCAGAATTCCTGCTAAGGGTAACGTTAATGATCTTCTTTCCCTTCGTATTATTTTCACCGATACGATTTTCCTCACCCACACCATCGCTATCTTCCAGCTTCACCTTTTTAAGCGGATACTCATCATACCTGAATACCAGTACCGGATTTTTACCGGTAACCTTTATTGTATAGCCACCTGCACTACCTGTTACAACTTTCTGATCCGTTCCTTCCTGAAATACTGAAACCCCGCTTAAAGCACCTGATTTCCCTGTGACGGTACCTGAAATCTCACGTACCTGTCCTATTGCTGAACAAGACACCAGCAATACCAGCCCAAAAGCCATTTGAACATGACTCAGGCTGCAAAAGTTTTTTTTCATACTTTTGAATAAGTTTAATTTATTAGACAATGCTCTTTCCTGCCAAGCGGTCAACTTTTATGGAAAGGGCTTTTTCATTTTCCTATGGTTTTATTTTTCTATTTTTTTGTAGTTACTTCCTGTTCTTTTTCTATCCTTTCTATTTACTTTCATTTCGTTTGTTATTATTTCCCCCTCCTTTCTTACGCTTCTGAATTCCTCTCTGAAGAATAATATATGCCGCATCAAGCATCCTGTTCAAATGGATATAAGGTCCAACCAGATTCCCTTCCGGTCCATATCTATAGACTCTAAGAGAGTAATAGACAATTCCGGAAATAAAGTAGTCAAACTTCCGAGCATTATATTCCTCAAAGGCTCTTTCAAAAACCAAGAGTGGATTTTCATATTCTTCGTGAGACAGAGCACCCATCATCAGTAATGAGCTCACTCTTTCCCCTTCCTTCACTTTCCATTTCCCAGCCTTCCTGCTTATCCTATCACCTTCATGGATCAATAAGCGCAGTGATTCATAAAACTTCAAAACGACAGAAGGTTCTTCCTTTATCCAGTCTTTCCCATTTACCGCATACTGCATTATGGAACTGAGCATCTGTTTTACTGCAACCAGATCGTTACTCTGAAAGAATTCCTCAATACCCCGTAGATCCTCCCCCTTCTTCCTACCCGGTTCAACAGCCATTTCTTTATTTTTCAATGTTTTTTAGTGTAAATACCCATTTCAAAAACCATGTAGGAGAAACCCAAGACAAAGCATAAAGCTCCTCCTTACAAGGTCAAATGTGAATATGAATGAAATCTGTGTTCCCGTGAAAGCCCTAAAGCCGCAATGGATTGTACACCCCATTGTACCGTATCAGTATACCTCTATTTTGTAAAGCGGCTTAGAATAAAAAGATAATTGTAGAAAAGCAGAACTGCATCAATAAAAAACGGCATGGGACTCTACAATATCCGATCTGAGGCACTGGTATACCCTACGTACAGATAAGAGAGCCCACGCCTAGGTCGTGAGCTTCCTGCTTATCATCTTGTACGTTAAAAATTACCAGTTTTCAGATCAAGACTCTAAGCAATAGCTTCTAATATTTAGTTGAAGTATCGCAAAGTTACATTTATTGCAACCTATTTTACAAATATAAAGAAAAAAAAGAACATCATTCGCTATAACGAACAGTAAATTTCAATTAAATCTCTTGTTTTGAGTAATGAATATTGTGGATATGCAAAATAAAGATGTTTTGAATAGAAAAAATGCTTTAGTAAATAAACATTTATGTAATTTTATTGAAAGTAAATTTCTTCGTGAATACTATGATCAGGAGGGTAATATTGTTTCACAAAATAAGTATGCTAAACTATGCGGAATTACATCTTCTACAATTTCAAAATTGAAACTACCTGCAGGTTATGATGTACCAATGTCGACAATTTATAATATACTTCGACATGAAAGATATTCATTAGAAAAATTCTTTAAAGAATTTGAAAATGTGAAAGGTATCAATATACCAGATTAAAGGCAATCATCATTAGATATTATTAATTAATCTCCATTCAGTATAAAGTTACCAGCACGAAAGTGATGAATCGAAAACTATTGCAGATGTAAAAAATTAGATGATTTTGCAAACAAAGAATCTACATCTTTTCGCCAAACCTTACAATTTCATCACATACTGGTAAAAATCCTTTATGATTATTGGAGCTTTTCTCCTAAAATTGAACTAGTACTAAGACTTTTTTAGGTTATAAAACTATTATCAAATCCATAATTTATTAACGTTTCGTAAAAATTAATCTTCAATTTGATTATCAATCAAATACATTTATATAAATTTAAGATTAGTAAATAATTCTAAAATTCTACTCTATGTATTTATTAATTACTTCAATGGTCTTTTTACTATTAGGTTTTGCATTACGTTATTGGATAAATCGGCGAAAGTTTAATCGTCGGGGCATTGGTGGAATTGAAGAGTTTTCTAGTTATGAAAAAGCTACAATCCTGAGATATTTTGAACGCTTTGGAAAATGGATTTCTTATATTTTAATAGCCATAGGTCTACTTTATGTATGGAGGTATTATAGATCATCATGAAATAAAGATCGGAAGTTTATTAGGTAAATGAATCCAATTGCACTCCTGGCTAATTACTTTATAATATAATTACAAAAACAAAAGATTAACTTAAATAAAGGTTAATCTTTTGAGATGTTATTAATTAGCTATTCAAAATGAGCCTTTTCTTCCTACAGGCGTTAGAATGGCTTATTTTACTCTCTCTTTTGCAATTGTAATAGCTAATTATTCTTTGGGTTAGAATTCCCATCAAATATGAAATTAAAATTAATCCTAATATTTTCCTCGAACTAATTCAACCCCAAATTTATTTTCTTCATTATATTTTTTACATTCTACAATAAACATTTGGTGCCCAAATGGACTTTTATATAGTGCAATAATATCTTTACCTCCATCTCTTGTTTGCAGTGTTAATGTTACATCAAATCCTTTACTTCTAATATTTTCGTAAAGCTCTTTCCATTATTAATTTAAAATTGGTTTTGATCTTATTTTGAGATTTAATTTTTTTGGTTATCTCTTAATGCAAATAATTCATTTAAATTCCCTTTAAAATCAGATTCTCTAATTAATTCAAAACCAATAATATTTTCGCTAAAATTCTAAGCACACTCCCATTATTTCTATCAGCTATTACTAATATTCCTTTAAAGTTTATTTCAAAATTTAAAGGGTATAAATCAAAAATAAATCCTCCATCCATCCACAATTTGATCTTTAAATCTTTTCTTACAGAATAAATGTCTTCATCAGAACCTTCAAATATTGGGTGTTGTTCTAAAAAAAATTAAATCCTTAAGCACCTCATTTTTCTTCATATTATAAAAAATTAATATTTAAGGGTCTTTAAAATTAATGACTTTCAGAAAAGTCTTCTATCATTCTTTTTAGAAAACTAGGCAAATAAATAGAAATCTCATTCATATCTCCAAAATATCCTTGGTTAATTGCTTCATTCCAGTATTGCCTTGCTTCTTCATAATAGGGCAGCAATAATCTCCTTTGAAGCTCTGCAAATTCTCTTAAATTTTCAATCTCACTACCAACAGCATATGTGGGATCATGATAGACACCTATATCAAGCATACTAATAGTTTGTACAATAGCATAATCTCCAGTAAAATCAGATAATGGTAGATCGGCACAATTGGGATGCTTAATTAGTTTTTGGCATTTATTATTATGGTGACAGATACGAAAATTCTTGCTAACAATTTTATCTGTTTTAGCATCAATATATGATTCCCATTCGATCCAACCGTCTTCAATATTAACTATAGGTTTTTTGCAAGAATCACATATAAATTGTTTCAATGGTATTAACATGGTTATTTATTGTTTTAAGATTTAATTATTTTATAGAATATTGTTTTTTTACTATCTTGAAAGCTATCATGATCTCCTCTACTGGGAGCTCTTTACTATCGTTTTTGGAGATTTAAAGTCTTTTTTTACATTCGCAAGAATTTATTCTAAATATGCTGATCTATCACCATGCCTTCAAGAATTTCTCTAACATTTTTTAAATTAGATCTATTTTCATAATGTTTAAGTTCTTTCAAACGATAAAGAATATTAGGCCTAGTGACATTAAAATATTCACTAAGTCTATATAATAGAGTTTGATAATTCAGGTAGTTATCTTTTTGATCATCTAGGTATAGTTTCCCTGGGTTCAACCCCAGCCTTTGCTGATGTTGCCAAAGCATTGCAAGAAGAGAAGTATTAGGTAGAATCATAGAAACTGCAAAATAATTTGCCTGCCATTCGATCCAATGCTTTGGATTAGTTAGCGAATGTTTTCCCATCTTAAAATTGTATTCACTTTCAGTAAAATTATTATATGTAAACTGATCTATTATTAATTTCTGGTGAAGTTTATAATGTCCGAATTCATGACATAAAATAAAAAGTTCTCTTTTTGTTCTTTGAACATTTTGATGCAATGAAATGGTGTTATTTGCAATATCACAATAACCTAATAGGTTATTATCATCATGATATTTTACGGAAATATTGTATTTTTTTTCTAAATGGTTCTTAAGTTTGTTAATGTCCAAATTCTCAGCATCAGAAAGAATGCGAGGATTTACTTCTTGCAGTTCAACATGGCACATTTCTTCAATTGTTTCTTTAGAAATTCGATCAATGTTATAACTAACACCTACTTTAAATTCTTCAAAAGCCTTATTAATTTGTTTATCAATAATCTTTGTTAACCCTAAAATACCTTCATCCCGAATAATACCACTGAGTGTAGGGATAGAATTGTCTTTGGATTCTATTTTGTGGTAGATAATTTTGTAATCTTCGATACTATTTACCTGTACAACCATAAACCCGTTTGCTTCTGCATATGTTTTAGCTCCCTCTTGCAGTAACGACCTTGTTATTAGAATTCCTTTTGCATTAGCTCCAGAAACTTCCTGAATATCATTATGGAACTTTTTTAGCTGACTTACACCAACTCTATTTTTATAATCCTTACATTCAATAAAGTAAGCTATCGAATATCTTTCTGCATTTGGCGACCAGAGTTCGATGACATAATCAAATTCAACATAACCATCTCTTGACAAAGATTTGTATTTTTTTTTCTTATAAGGACGGATATACTTCATATTAATGAGAAGCTCTTCTTCTTCAATTAATTTATGCACTAGATCTACTGCGAGGTCTTCAAATTTGTCTCCTTTTAAAGTAGTATTCATCGTTTTTTGAGATTTTAATAGGAATTATAATAGTTCGACGCTTGGCGAAAGTTGGGATTTTCATCATAGATGTTGATGTTCGGAACCAAACTTTGATTAACCATAAAAACTGTATGCGGACAATGAACAGCCACTTTTGTCAAATGCCTGTAGCGGTAGGTTTTCTTGCAAAGCTAAAAAGGTTCTGTTCCATTGTCAATATAGTGATGTCTGTCCGGAAATACTCTCAAAGCAAAGTCTGTTATTTCATTGAAAAATGTCTCAACAATTTTGATACTATCGAGGCAGGCTTGGTGCGAAATAATTATTCTCTCGTTGTCATCAATTTCAAATGATTTGTTTCTACAAATAAAATTCTCGATTGTCTTTCTTTTTCCAAAATCTGAAACAAGTCCGCAGTTATGAACTAATGAATTTCTAATCTCATAAAGTCCACCAATGTCTTGCCAAAGTATTCCTTGAAAGTCGAAGTCAGACTGCAATAGTTTGGAAGTAAATGTCTTGAATTTGTCAAGCAAGTCACCTTTAAAATTATTGTAGCCTATTGATAATTTTTTATGTTTCCTAAAGTCTTCACAGTATGTATCGATTTCGGCTTCCAATAAAATAACTATCGATATAATAATTGATTTTCTTAAAATTTCTCCTTGTGTGTGCTCGAAATGATAACTTAAATTCTCTAGTGTCTCGCTGTCCAAACCCTGTATTCTGTCAGATTGAAGATTTATGTGTGTGATTTCAATAAAATTGTGAACTTCTTTAAGATATATTTTCAGTTCATCAAGTTGCATATCAATTCCAACAGCATTGCCGAAAAAATTATTATTTGCCTTTTCTCCTTCAGTCCATTCATTCATTTTTAGTGTATTCATTTAATTTGAGATATGTTTTTTATTCTGTGTTGACTTTTAAATAAATGCATTTCGTCAATTCAAACTATATGATAGTCGCAAGCCATTCTATTAATATAAATTTTTACTTTGATAAATATTAAGACAAAAATACATACCTATTACGCAATCTATTTGCGTAAATATTATTTTTTAATTCCCATTCTTTTTATTTCTTCATAAGTATGACTGTCAAGAATCTTAGCGTAGCTGTAAAAGGTTGAAAATCATAAAATAGTTATTTAATCGTTTTTTGATACTTACTAATTTTATAGTCTTTGCACCATTGAATAATATCTCTATAATCTTTCAAGGCAAGTTCAAATTCTAATGGTTTTACAAAATCTCGCGCATCTTTTGTAAAAGTAGATGAAGTTACTAAAATTCCTTTTGTAGCTCTTTCAGCTATTTTAACACCATACAAGCCACGAACTAATTCAACACCAACCTTGTTCTCTTCATTATATTTTTTACATTCTACAATAAACATTTGGTGTCCAAATGGACTTTTGTAAAGTGCAATAATATCCTTTCCACCGTCTCTTGTTTTCAGTGTTAGTGTCACATCAAATCCTTTACTTCTTATAATTTCAGCGATTAACTCTTCAAACTTTCGATGATGCAATTGTCTTATATATTCAGGATGTTTGGACAAGTAGGAAATCAATTCTTCATTAATTTCATTCAATTGAATTTGAAGTTGTTGATTATTTTCTATTTCTTCAGAAGAAAAAAGTTGTGGATAAACCTCTTTTATAGGATTGTATTTTGAATATCCTTGTGCATTATGTTTATTTGTGTACGGATAATAAACAATGCCTCTGGGTTTTCTTTCACCTTCTGCATTATTTTCATTTATATCTAAATGTTTTTTACAGAGAAATGGACATGTATAATCTTGTTCGTAAAAAGTTTCTGGTTCATCATCAAAGTCGTAAAAGTCATACAAGACAACTTCAAATTCTGCGATATTTTCACAGTTTCCAACCGAACATTTTGTCCCAATTTCAAATTTATGCTGACGTGAATAATTTTCCATAAATAATAATTAACTTTTTATCATTATCTTTTTGATGGTCATTTTTTGATGGTATTTAAAGCAGAAATCTTACTTTCAGCAACAAAAAAACTTAAGTTTTACGTCAATATCATGTTGAATATAAAAATCATTGGCTGTTCTTAAAACTGTTCTGTTAAGCTTATAAAACTTATCTACTTTAATCCCTAATATAAATTCATCACAATCATATTTATCATAGTCAACCTTTACTATATACTTTTTTTCAAAATCAAAAGTACGCTTCAAAGTAAAACTCCCATGTTCTTTGGGTTCTTCCCTGACCCAATCGTTTTGTAAATAAGTTGAGTAGTGTTAGACCAAAATCAATTTAGCTCCTGCCTTTCTGAATTCGATGCCCTCCATTTATCAATATTCAAAAGTATTAAACAGCTCAAATTGCTCCCCCTATTAATGGTAAAATATTCCGGAGCATCCAAACAACCACTATTAACTAAATAAAGCAACGGTTCGGTAAAAATTACCTTGCCGCTCCCTCCCTTTATCAAGTTAGTATGAAATTGTTGTTGTGAACTACTATATCTCAGCTGCCCGATATTTTGCTGGTCATCATCACCCTAAATAATTTGTCTGGAATCATCACTTATTATCAATATTTATACTTTAATAGCATTATAGCCATGCTTCTCCAAATCGTATCTTGTTATAAATGGAAGAGGCAATGTCATTTTCTTCAAATGTGGCGTCAGCATATCTTCATCAGTCACAAAATAAGATTTAACCCCAAAATCAGACAAGTCAATTCCATATTTTGCACCTAACTGGTCTTTATTATTTTCAAGCCAATCATGACGTTCAAGATGCTTATCAATCCAGCCTTTTTTTGAACCACCGAAAAGCTTACTTACCTCGCTTACCATTTCCTTGATATTCCTGCTCGGTGACATAGATTTGCTTTCCAAGCTATATATCATTTTTGCAGCCTGATCTATAATCAGAACATCAACATCACCTAAATCTTTAGTATGTTTAAGCTGTCGTTTGGGAGAAATAGGAACTTCCTGATCAATCATCAAACCAGCCGGATCTATAGCATCTACAATTGCCTGCACTAATTTTTTACCTCTGGCATCTGCAAAGCCACCAGTAACCTTTTTGATTTCTTTACAGTCTTTTGGCACTCGTATTCTATCAGACAAACATTGATCTGCAAGGTATTTTTTGCTGTCAAGTATCTGTCTTGGTCCCCAAAGAGCTATTCTTTTAGGGTTTTCTACATCGCCTAAAATAACAATAGGTTTTCTTAAAAGCGACAGCATCCTGTTAAACCTGCAAGGCATAATATCAACTGCATCATAACCGGCGTCTTCATCCACATTTTCCACTTTTCCTCTATGTACTAAGGATAAGTACGAAACTACACTTTGAAATTCTTCTTCTGAAAATTTATCTACAGCAACTTTATTAACTTCATCTCTTAATTCATCCAATGGTAAGCTACCATAAGCATTTGACTGTCGAAATCCTATATCAGCTAATGAGTCACTAAACACGCATATTCTGGAAAACGAAACTCCATAATCCGTCATAAATGCATTGTCGAGGTTTTCCGGGACATCTCCACCTGCTTCAGTATTGCGCTGTGGAAATACCTGATTGAACGCCTGTACTGCATCCTGCACATTTTCTGTTGTTTTTGACTTATAATAAGGATCAAAAACGTCTGAAACCATTTTTTTTGTCGTCCCGATTCTTCCCGATGGCAATATTCCCATCTCTATATCAAATAGATCATAAAGTATATAATCATGAACTGATCCCCACGAAATAATCTGATCCATGATACCAATAAGTTCATCAATATCAGTAGTTGACGGCGCCCTTGTTCCTGTGTCCTGCTCCGCTGTCACGTGCTCTATAAGGCACCGGACAGCAATTGTAGTCCTGTTAATATCAACCAGATTCTCATAGACATCGGCTATCTGCTGTTCTACACTTACAAAACACGCAATCCTGGTAGGCGTTTGTATTCTAAGCATTTCCCTTTTTTTAATCAGGCTTTCATTTAATCCCAACAGCCTTTTAAGAAGTTCAGCACTGTCCAGTTCTTTTAGTCTGTCTCTTAAATGTCCTTTTAAACACTCGTCAGAAATTTTTCGTGATAGTTCTTCACGTTCTGCTTTTTCTTCGATTTTCCCTATGGCTGGACAATCTGTCCCCAGTAGCGTCGTTATCTGATCCGAAACTCTACCGGTATCATAATCCTGAATATATCTATGTCTTCCTAAGTTACGGGGATCTATCAGAAAATTATCACTGGTATCTAATAGATAGAATTTCTTTTTCATGCCCAGAGGCACATCTGACTCCATAATGTTATCGATTACCTCCTGAGTAATCTCCTGGCAACCATTCAGTTTCAGTACCTCATTAAATCCGAAGATCATCTGTTCTACCAATACCCTTTCCCCTTCATTGTCCATGCCGTATAAAAATGGCAGAATTTCAGCCGGGATAATTATTCTGATCTTATCCTTTTCTGCATCTACCTTAAAAAATGATGGTAAATCTTCCACCCTGCTATAGTCTCTACTGATAACATCAAATTCTTCTACTTTATCAAAAGCAAAAATCAGTTCTAATGGTGTATTGCCCAACTGGGACAATACTTCCTTTATCCCATCTTGTATTTGCCACAACCAATAAGCAATACCTTCTGAAACTTGCATGTATATAATTTTTAGGCCCTGCGAAGCTACGGAAAGCATACCGTCAGGCATCACCCATATTGGTTGCTCAAAACCACCAACACCGAATTTTGGTACACCCGATGCAACATCGTGCATGCTGTAATATACCGGCATAAAACTATCCTTTTTTTGAACCTCCACAAATTTCATCCTGCCCCCTAAACTCTGCATCATCGAATGCTTATCGCTCTTTATTTTTGATTCAAGAAACCATTCCTGGGCATAACCAGGTTCAATAACAGGAACTATTGCCGATGTATCGTCCGACAAATAAAACGAATCAGAATTCTTCTTATATAGTATAAAAAGGTCTAAAAAAGAAATGCTAAAAAAAGAAGGTGCTGAACTCATCAAACGATCTCTTGCCATTGTAAATTTCCAAAGATCAATGGCATCAGCTTTTCCAAGCTCCGATATTATACTCAGCTCCTGTACAGGCATTGCCAGTACCCTGTCAGCACCATTTTTCCTTATTGAATACATTAAGACCTCACCAATCACGGACAACAATGTTATGGAAAGAACTTTATAATCTTTAAATTCCGGAAGGTTCTTAAAATCAGAAATAGCCTGCTTTCCATCATCATCCTTCCCAAACGATGATGAACCATTTCCACCTTCTCCCATTACCAGATAATTTTGACCATTATCACCCAAATATCTGATATACGCAACTTTATCAGTATCAAACTGGTAAAAACCGGATCTTCTATCTGCTTCATTTTGAAGATCTTCAACTTCAATGTAATTGAAACCCATATTCCTAAGTTGCAATTGTAAATTGTGCCAACTTAAAAAGTGATAGGCTTCGTTGACCACAGCCATACAATTATTTTCCTTTGCCATTGTCCAGATAAATGCTGTTAATGACAGGCTAATTGTTGATGGAGATAGTACAATATAACCTTCTGAAGTTTTGAGAAGCGGTTTATACAATATAGCATTGGAGTATGGATCAAAACTATGTTCTCCAATTTCCTTTTCAGGATCAACGGTAAAGAGTTCTATTACTTCAGGATCTATCCTTTTCTCCCTAACAAGTTCATACATTTGAGCGTTTGTTATGGTAACCGCCGTCTTTAGCTCTTCAAGCTTATCCTGATCCGGGACAAATAATCTGCTCTGAGTATTTTTACCTTCCGCATACCGACTATAATTTAATCTTTTTGCAATGAGATCTGAAATTCCAAGCATCAGTAATGAACTCATCCTTACATTATCCTTTACCCAATCCGGTATATTTTGTTTAGGATCTAAAAAGACCGCTGACAAAAGGTTCTTTAATTTTTCCTGACTATTTTCTGCTATTCCTGGAAAAGTTATGTAATCACCCCCATAAAATGTAATGAGGTCAGTAAAAGTGTTTACGCAAACATCTTCCATATGGTGGCTAGAAAAATTGCGGTCAACAATTTTTTTAATTGTTACGCTTTCTGTATGCTTCGTCCCAGAGTTGTTTTGAAGCAAAGCATAAACAATCAACTCTTCTAACCTAATATATTTACCGTGATTTTCAGGTATAATCGAAAGGCCAGCAAAAGTTTTAAGTAAATCCATCCGATCCAATTGAGACATGAATGGTAACTGATATTCCTGCCTATATGACTTTGGTTGATCACGTTTCTCTTTTGGCTTGTTTCTGCAGCAAAGCTTGTATACCGATCCAGAACCACATGGACAGGGATCATTTCTTCTTAATTTCATTAATAAGTAAATTTTTGTTCATATCCTTTTTGAGATTTAAATATCTATCCAACGTTCTTAACTTAGCAAGATAGCAAAGCTCGGAACTGCTTATTTTCTGTTAAAATAATTTTCTTGGAAAACGTAAATATGATTTTATTCCCAATATCGCCAAATGCATGGTACGCACTTGCAATCTTAATTAGTATCTGAAATATCAATGCCTGTTATTTCAAAATCTGAATAAATTTCATCCTTTCTCATATCAAAGTTAAAATGAATTTTAAATGTAACATTCAATTCTCCTACACTTGTATATTGGTCTTCACCAGGATCTCTAATTGAATTATATTCCAATATCTCAACTTCGCAACTAGCATATATAATGCCTGAAATTAGAGCTGTTTCATTTAAAATTTCATATTCTACGCCTTCACATTCTAAAATTTCACAACCATAACTTACCAATTGTCCGTCTAAAAAATAGTCAGCATTAGTAATATCAGAAGGGTGCATACCATCTATTTTATTACGCATCGCTTCTTCAATGATCTCCTCAAAATTCTCTGATATAATTTCAAAAGCAAACAAGTTATTAATATCTACTTGTTTCATGTAAGTCAAAAACCTTTTATCTGGACTTTCAAGTTCTGCAGCATTTTTCCTTATAAAGTCATAAGAACTATTAATGACTGAAAATTTGTTTGTATCTGTCTCTAGCTCTCTATGAATTTTTGTTTTATCTTTTTTGTCGCAAAAGTCAGAAGTGTTATTTGTTAATAATATACACTCTAAGCTATTATGTGTCTCAACAAAATCAGAATAAGTTTTCCAAATTAAAGCATCTTTCAATTCAGACTTTTCTTCTGTAAAAGGCTTTTTACGATTAATAGCTCTATTTACAATATCAGGAAGAAATTCATTTTTATATTGGATAATAAAAAAGTTTTCATTTGAGTTCAAGCGCTTATAAAAGTTATCAAACTTTTCCAAATGTTCATCAGTTGGAATTAAATTAATTTCTTGTTGAATATTTAGTCTTTTTAACTCTTTGCTTAATTTTTCAAGCTCTTTGTTTTTATTTTCAAGTTCTTTTTGCAATTGTCGTCTGAGTTCAAGTCTTACAATTTCGGACATATATAGATTAAGCAAGCCTTCATTGCAATAATCTAATAACTTTTTATTTGATTTATTTTCAAAGAAGTAGTCTTGATATAGTATGTTTGAGTCAATAAATATGTTCATGGTTTAACTAGTTGTTTTAATACTTATGCGTAACTTATATTTTGATGAGACTTAACGATATATTAACGCTTAGAAAAAATCTATAAATAGATTTTTTCACAAATGTAATAATAAGAAAGATTTCATGTTTACGGCAATCCGTATTTATACTGAATTTAATATTCTTTTTTAACTGCCATATTTTTTATCTCTTCATCTGAATGATTATCCATAATTTTAGCATACCTATAGAATGTTGCCCTGGTCAATCCAAATGGTTTATAAATTTCTTCCGGACGTTTCGTGACATCCATATATATATTACGTAAAAGTAAAAGTTTGGAAATTGTTTCTGCAGTGTACCCCTTCGGTCTTCCACCGGCTCTCCCTCTTGCTCTTGCAGATTGCAATCCTGCATTCGTTCTTTCTCTTATCAACTCTCATTCATACTCAGCCAGAGAAGCCATGAGATTTAGAAATAGTTGCCCATTAATAGTATCAGTATCTACACCATCTACTAGACCTTTTATTATAATCCCTTTATCACTCAAACTTAAGACAAGATCAATAATATTTTTCAAGCTTCTTCCTAACCGACCATTTTAAAAATAAATTTTCTAAAAGGCAAAAATAAATCATAACCAATTAATCAGATCACATATTTTTACGGATTCCCATAAAATAATCTCATATAATTATCTTATTTTAGCTTGATATGACTTCTACTAACCAATCACAAATGAATCAAGAACATTATAAATGGCTCACCTACTGGAAAAAGAATTTAGCAGACTCCCTTAATACCAATATAGAAATTGATGGTGCTCAGCATTTTGAAGTTGAAGATTTCAATATTGAAAACAATTTTATTGTAGATCTTCAAAAAGTCAACACACTTATCGACTATGAAGAACGCAGAATCAATGAAAAAAGAGGTATTAAAAATAAAGACGATGAAGACTGGATCACTATAGATCACATATTTGTAGTAATAGCCCCCTTCAAGCTTAAACCCGCTTCAGATCATCTTGTTCATCTTAGAGATAAGAAACCCAAATTTCCCTTCTGGTACTCTGCTTATTTAGACAGAAATGGAAAACTTTATATTCCCGACGAAATGTTTCCTTTATTCCAAAGACAGTATCTGGAACCGCTGGCTGATGAACGTACTGAATTTATTTTTGGGAGCATTGAAGAAGTAGATCTAGCCACTACTCTAGGAAAAGAAAATTATTCAAAATATCCTGAGTATGTACAATATGTAAAGGATATATTTAAAAAAGTAACCCGTCAGGAACTATGCGAATATCAATCAGGAGCCTATGAAACGATCTTTAATGCTATAGTATTACTTCCACAAGAAGAAATGAATGCTGCAATGGGGATCATAGAACTCTATGAAAAAATTATTCACCAAAAGAATCTTCCGGACCTTTTACATTCTTTTATAACCTTACAAAACAATCAGGAAAAACTACCTGCTAATGTATCTGAACTAATCAATACCAATGTACTGCATCTCGGACAGATGGGATTTGATTTTCCTATCTCTATTTCACAAAGAAAAAGTTTAAATACATTTTTAGGTGCTAATGAAAAAGTTTTTGCAGTTAATGGTCCTCCAGGTACAGGAAAGACTACTCTCTTACAAAGCATTGTTGCCAATAAGATGGTTGAAAGCGCAATAAAAGGAGAAGATGCTCCTATCATTTTAGCCTGTTCTACCAATAACCAGGCGGTCACTAATATCATAGAAAGTTTCTCAAAATCCAACACAAGACAAGGAAAATTACAAGGCAGATGGATTCCTGATGTTGACGGTTATGCTACTTATCTTCCTTCAACCAACAAAAAAGAAACAGAATTAAAGGGTATCAATTATAAAAAACTTAACGGTAATGGACTTTTTAACGATATAGAGAATTTAGAGTTTCTACAGGACGCTAAAGAATATTTTTTAGAAAAAAGTAAGGCCTATTTTAATTCTACAGTTCTTAGCATCAATTCCGCTGTAGAAAAACTACAATCGGAGATTATAGATGCTGAAAATATCCTTAAAGATTCCGGAAATAAATGGAAGGCTTATTTACAATCCGAACATGAATTTACCTCTCACTATCTTCTTACTAATTCAAAAGTTTCCAATTATTATCAGGATAGCATATTAAATGAAAATATACTCAAAGAGGATATTAAAGGATTGGCTGAAAGTGAGCAGAAAATAATCTCCTATTTTAACAATGAACCATTCATCAGAAAAGTCTTTTGTTTTCTGGGAATACAATCTGCTCTGAAAAACCGGGCTTCAGAAATAAAAATAATCCTTAGAGATTCCCAAATTGCAATACCTGAATCCTTTATGTTCAAGAAAGCTGAAATACTGGATAAAATAGATTCTAAAATCAATACCGCTAAAGGCATTCTTGCGTCTATTGAAAACTGGAAGACATGGAAAACCAACAATACAATTATTGGCAATCCTCCACGATCAGAAGAAGAATATTGGCAATACGAACACCAGAAAATAGAAAACAAAATAAGCGCTAACTGTTTTTATGACGAACTTGACATTTCAATACGCCATAAAGCATTTCAATTGGCTTTACATTACTGGGAAGGAAGATATCTCCTGCAACTTGAAAATGACCTTTTCGATCCTAAATTTAATGGAAAAGGTAAAGAACCTATGATCAACAGATGGAAAAGATATGCTATGTTAACCCCATGCTTTGTCAGTACATTCTATATGGCACCAAAGTTTTTCAGTTTCTATAAATTTTTAAGGATGAGTGGAGAAGGCAACAAAATACATGACAACCCACCTCTTTTTAATTTTATTGATCTTCTCATTGTAGATGAAGCAGGCCAGGTTTCACCTGAGGTAGGTATTGCCACATTTGCTTTAGCTAAACAGGCTGTTGTTGTGGGAGATGTAAAGCAGATTGAACCTATTTGGAACGTTACCCATAAAATTGATATCGGTAATTTAAAAAAATGTGAAATCATAGAAGATTACGATGATATGATTTATGAAAAAGAATTTGACCCTAAAGGTTTTCTTTCTTCTACCGGCAGTATTATGAAAATGGCTCAAAATGCATCAGGATTTAAGGAAGCTAATTTGCATGAAAAAGGAGTGCTTCTTACTGAACACAGAAGATGTTATGATGAAATCATTAATTACTGCAATGTATTAGCTTATGATGGTAAACTTATTCCATTAAGAGGTAAAGCAAAAGAAGATTTATTGTTTCCCCCAATGCACTGTATTCATATTGAAGGCCAATCTACAAGAAACCCAAATGGCAGCAGGTTTAATATTGAAGAAGTCAAAGCTATTGTTAGCTGGCTGACAGAGAACAAAACAGAAATTGAAAAGAAATATGAATCGATTGAACATGCTGTTGGTATTATTACACCATTTACCGGACAAAAAAACAGTTTAAAATCAGCTTTAAAAGATGCAGGGTTTAAAGTTGATGACTTTAAAATAGGTACTGTTCACGCCTTACAAGGTGCAGAAAGACCTATAGTGTTATTTTCTATGGTCTATGGCGATGAAGACAAAGGAACACTGTTTTTTGATAGAGACAACAAACCCAATATGCTCAATGTAGCTGTTTCGAGAGCCAAAGATAACTTTGTCGTTTTCGCCAATACCAAAATTCTTAATAAAAATGCTAAAACGCCTTCTGGTGTGTTGTCGAACTTTTTAAAATACCATACTCAAAATTAACCTTTCCATGGAAAATTATTATTGTTTAGACCTTAAATTTAAAGATGAAAAAATATCTGATAAAGAGCACCATGCTCATCTTTTTGTCTCAGATAAAGAAATATATATCCAAATTATTGAAAATGACATCACCTCAAGAATAGATGCTTATTATTCCAATTCAGAAAATCCTTTAGGTTTATTTGAAGAGAATTTTTATATTATTGACTCTAAAGTTTCACTAATTCTTGATAAAAGTAGAATTTATAAGGTTTTATCATTTCAAACCAATAAACAATATCGATATTTTACAATATGGTTAACCAATATTTGCATTATTAAGGATAATACATATAAAGAAAATATCAACAGTGGTATTGCCTTTCTAAATAAAAATGGTTTACAAGTTGTTAATGAATTTTATTCTTTTTTCACTAATCGTAGTAATAAAAATATATTTTCAATATCGAGGATGGATGGTATGTCCAATTTCTATAAAATTGACAATATGTCTTTCAGGCCAGAACTAGAATATACAAGTAATGAGCATAGAGGAAGTGAAGAATTTACTGTAAAAAAGAAAGGAACAATTAACTTTAAATTTGAAAACATTGACTACGAAGAAATTAAGCATCACATTGAAATTATTTGCAATCTATTTTCATTCTTTTTCAATGTTAGAGTTACAATGGAAAAACTTATTTTCCGTACAGAAAAAGATATATATATTTTTCGAGATACAGAGCCAAATAACCAAACGTATGTTTCAGACATGGAAACGGTCTCCATTTTTCTTAAAAAAAATAACCGAATTGAAAATTTCTTGAAAAAGAAGTGGTATCTTAAATATAATCAGAATGAAAAGAAAATTTCAAAAGCAATTGATAATATCCTTCATTCAAGAGAAGTTGATTTCTCGTCAGCATTTCTACTTCTCTTTAATATTATTGAGATTTTTAATATTAATCAAAAACAAGAAAAGTTTGCATTTAATACCGATAAAAAATCTATTTCAGATCAGATATATAAAACTCTAAAAAATTATCTGGTAGCTAGAAATGATCAGATGGAATTTGAAAAGAAAATTAGAGGTATCAGTGACAAGTTAGAATTTAAACCATTTAAGAGCCCATTAGAAGAGACTCTACGAATCAATAATGTTGATCCTCAAATTTTCGGGTATTCTTTTGCGAAACTAAAGAAAACAAGGGATGCTATTACACATGGGAGTCTTAATTCTATAAAACCAGATCTGCTACAACAACAAGTTTATTGCTTAAGAAAAATTGCAATATGTATAGTATTATCCCAACTAGGATTTAAAAACGATTTAAATAAAGAGTTTCCTGAATAATAAAATATTATTTTTTAGAAGTTTATTATATTTGTAATAATTACACATCATTTCGATATTTTCCAGTATTCTATTAAAGTAAATAGTATTGTTCGATTGTAAAAAAAATTAAATGATAAAAATTTCAGACATACATCACCATATTTTTGAGTTTTTAATGGAATCTCGCAGGTATAATCCTTCACTATTTTTCATATTAAGACAGCTGAATCGGAATTCTAGACTTGAAAAAGGTTACTGGTTTTTAGGGAATGACAATTACATAACTCTTTCGTTCTGGATGGGTAAGGATACTGATACAAAATTACCTCGTGTATCATTTGTTATAAATATAGATGGAACAACTTTCTTAGAGATTAAAAAAGATATAAAATATAATAATTTTTTTACCCATAATTTTTTTTCTGAAATAGGTATTATTAATAAAAGCTCAGGGGATGTAGAAAGAAAATATTATACTGATTTTAAAACTGATTACATGAAGTCTTTAAAATCATTTATTGAAAAAGATAAAGTAATTATTGATAATTTTATCAAAAAAAATAACCAAATTGACAATCATCCACTCGCCAATGGTGGAATAGACTTTATATGGCCAGAAAGTTTTGAAAGACAGTTACGAATTATTGATAAATATCAAAAAATACGAATAGAGAAAGAAAAGAATACTGGTTATTTACGAAATTTTAACATTCGAAAGTTCGGTAATATAAGGCAATTAAAAATAAAAGATATTCCTAGTGATTGTAGATGGATTTTTCTGACTGGAGAAAATGGAGCTGGCAAAACCACAATCTTAAGAGCTCTTGCTACTGCTATGACAAACAATAATGATAATGGTATTATGGTAGCAAAGAATTATCCAGACTTCAATGTGCAAATAGGTTTGGGAACGATAAACGGGGTAAACAAAATAACAATTAAGGGACACGAGGATTTCAAAAACAAAAATATATTAGTTAAGGGTCTTGCAACCTACGGCCCAGTAAGACTTATAAGTCAAAGTAGTATTAGGGAGCAATATGTGGAGCTTGATAAAAATAACATTAGTGATTTAACAACTTTTGGTCTTTTCAATCCTATTGGAGTTTTACGTGATATCAGCAGCAGTTATGTATTAAATGTTAAGCCCAAATATTATGAAATGACCTTAAAAGATTTTACTGACAATATTAAACAGAATCTTTCAATTATTTTACCAAATATTGAAAAAGTAAGTTTTGTTAGCAAACAAGAAGG
Source organism: Chryseobacterium sp. G0162 (assembly GCF_003815715.1). NCBI lineage: Bacteria > Pseudomonadati > Bacteroidota > Flavobacteriia > Flavobacteriales > Weeksellaceae > Chryseobacterium > Chryseobacterium sp. G0162. The sequence continues at coordinate 5,270,706 of NZ_CP033922.1, forward strand.
GACTAGGATCATCTATTATCAGAAAGGACATAATAAAAAACTTTTCCAAAAAGGTGTAGAATTCGAGCAATTACCTTCTGGGACTAAAAGTTTAGCAGCACTTATCTTAGACTTACTTTTACGTTTTGCCGAGCAACAAAATGTTTCCGACATATCAGATTATAGTGGAATTGTATTAATTGATGAGATTGATATTCATTTACATCCTAAAATGCAAAAAGAAATTGTCATCCAACTTTCCGAAACATTCCCTAATATACAGTTCATTGTAACTACCCATAGCCCAATACCTATTTTAGGAGCTCCTCTCAATTCAATTTTCATTAATGTATATAGAGATTCAGAAAATAAGATATGTGCATCCAAATTAGATATAGATATATCTTCTCTACTCCCAAATACAATTTTAACTTCACCAATCTTTAACTTCCATGAATTAATTAGTGAAAATCATAACCAAGAAGAACGTTTAGTTACCGAAGAGGACTATAGTGAAGCATTATTTTACAGAATCCTTGAAAGAAAAATAAGAGAACGTGATTTAAATCCGCCAACATGATTCATTTACCTTTAAAACAATATGATGTTATTCCTATGAGATTATTAGCTCCTGGTGCATTACGTCAACTTAATAAAGCAATTTTACAATCTAATGGTACAATATTTAATTCCACCTATTATCCTCATGAAGATATAGTGAACTTATTAAAAGCCTTTTCGATCCACAAAACAGAATTAGAGCCTGGAGATCAGGCGAAGTGTAATTATTGTGAATCGCGAATCGAGCATGCTGTAAGTTTACAAGTTGAACATTATCGTCCAAAAGCAAAAGTTGAATCTGGAGAAAATGATCATGTTCAACTAGCAGGCTATTATTGGTTAGGTTTAGAATGGTCAAATCTTTTGCTAGCATGTCCAAAATGTAATGGGAGAGATGCTAAAGGAAATAAGTTTCCAATTAGGGGTGTGAGAGCCTTACATCATAATACTGTACAAAATATTGATAAAAAGCTTACCCTTGTAAGAACAAATTGTTATGCAAATGCAAATCCTTTATTATTGGAGCTGCCAATATTATTAAATCCCGAAATTGATCATCCTGAAAATTTCTTAACTTTTAACAATTTAGGACATATTAGAGGACATGGTGATAACGCCGAGCGTGGTGAAATAAGCAAAGATGTTTACAAATTAAATCGTGATGAACTCATAATATGCAGACAAAAGGTATGGAACGACTTTAAAAATGATATTAATGAAGATATTGCAGGTCATCAGGCAAATTTTCTTAACGAAGAAGGTCTTAAATTTCGATTTAGAAAAATATCTGAAAGAATTTTACGTAGAAGATTACCATCACAAGAATATGCACTATGGGGAAAATTTATCAATGATAACATTCAAAGTTTTGTTGTAGACATTGAAGATTACTACAGACTACTTTTCTTGGAGGCATACAATTTAACTCTAAATACTACTCCACAATAAACTTATATCAGTTGACAATTCTTGAAAAATAGGACTAGCTTAAGAAGATTATCAAAGTAAAAATAATAACCAGCGAAAAGAATCACAAGAACAAAAGGCTTTCACATCCCCCTCTCTCTATTCCTACTTTTCCCTTGCTCCTGTTTCTGCTCCCCTTCCACACATTCTTAAAAGAAAACTCAAACTTCTCCATCCTCTTATCAAACCTCAAATATCCCTGATACCTTTTTCCATTCTTATCCACCAGTCCATGCACATACGCCACTTCCACAACCCTCAGTTTATCCATCTGCCATTTCTTTAATTTCTTCCCTCTAAATACCTCCGGATCCGATCTAAAATCTTCTACTCCCACTCTCCTTACATTTTTATCAAACAAAAACTCCACATACCTTTTATCCGCATTATACTGCACCGCAGCATTAAGCAATGTTCCTCTGGCAGAAAGCATATTTTCAAGATAAAGCGGTTTCCCCTCCCTTAGTATTTTTCTCTGCTCTTCATCCAACGTCACTCCTTTAATCACCAGTGGAATCCTAACAAACTCAGCCCTAACCTGAATCAACTCATTAGTCAGCCTATCCCTGCTAATAAGTGAAGGCACCCTCTCTCCTCTAATCCTATGAACCAGGTCTACCACCCTTCCCATATTCCCATTACCCATAAGATTTCTTTTATCTTCTTCTTGAAATGTATGCCCAAAGAAAGGCTCAGCAAAATCAGGCACCTTTCTTACAGGATGAAATAGAAGTTCCACTTCACCAAAGTCATTAGCCCTTAAAGAAAGCCTTGCTTCAATAATCCCCTTTACTGTCCCCACATCAATATGTACCGGAACTAACTTATCCGTTTTATAGCCTTTCAGCATAGATTCCAATACCCCAAGCTCCTGTAATATTTCCTTATTGAGCCCCAGCTTCTCCAGCATCTTCCAGTTCACCTGCTCAGGCTTATATAAGTAATTATTAGAAGCGTCTTCTCTTTTACCTTTCAGTTCTCCTTCAGCCCTTCTATAAGCCTCCACGCTCTCAATAGAAATTTCATAGTCATTCAATTCCCTTCTCCCTTCATCAGAACTGTCATCAATATACCTCTGGAAATGCAAAGCAGTCTGCTGAGCTTCATATTCAGTCACATTAAAAAACGAAAACTCCCAGGCTCTTTAAGCTGATGATAAAATCCAGCATAAAACTCCGCAAAAGAATTCTCATTAGAATCAATACTTACTATTTCTGCATTGTTCAGTTCCCTGAGATCCACTCTATGCAGTTCACCATCCTCACCCAATCCCTGAACAATACCTACAGTTCCTGTTTTATGATGTAACACCATTAAAGTATCTGATTTCTTTTTAATGATATCCGGCTGTTCATTTGTCTTTGTATCCATAATGTTCTCAATGATGCAGATTTCAAATTAAGATCCCAGATAATATGCTTACAAAAACAGCAGGCTAAAGGCTGCAATTGGCTTTGAACAGCCTTAGTATATAAAAGAACCTCCAAAAGGAGGCTATTTATAAAATCAGTAGAAACTTGAATAATTCAAGCATACAAATATAAAAAATCCCTGTATTTATTTAGAGATAAAACTAATAGCAGCCTTTACATTTGCTTTTATCAACATACACTTTATTACCGGATGAATTGGTGTAATAACAACCTCCTTTATCTCCTACATGTAAAGTATGACCATTATAAGAACATCCTGAATTGCCATCACAAGAAACCGAAACAATGACACAGGCTAATAGTAGAATTATTTTTTTCATTTACGATATATTATGTATTGCAAAAATATAGTACGTAATCATAGATAAAATACGGATATCCGTAATGCTCTATATATATGGAAGAGATGGCTGTTTTGAAGGTCACTACTCAAAAATGATAATATCACAGAACCAGTTAAAAGACACTAATGTTTTTTAAATAGTCAACTCAAATTTCAGTCTGCATTTGCAGTTCAGTGATGAATTGGTCTCCATAAAAAAACCTCCCGTGTCAATAGGGAGGCAAAAGTTCAAAATGAATTATAAGTAAAGTGATGTGGTGTTAAACAAGTTTTCTCTTAAAAAACCTGCTTTAACATTAACAATGGATGTGCCAAATACATCACTGTTTATGGAAAACTACATTTTTGTGGTATGTTTTGATATATCAAAAGAAACGTCGTATACCATTTCAAAGATGGTGTTGTTATTTTCAAAACTAAAATGGAGAGATAAAAATATATTGAAATGGTAATACCTTATTTCCTGTAATGTTTGAATTTCATTCTGATTAAGTATAAGAAAGACACTTCTATATTTCTTTATATGGATAATTTAATTCAGAATTTACTTATTGATGAATAGATTTCTACTTCTTTAATGACCATCGATAATGGAGTTATTAAATAAGTTTTATGTTAGATAATCAATATTTTTACAGCCAACTGGCAAAAAAGATCTTCGATACTATAAGTAATAGCATAAAAAGGTATTACTACAAGTTGTAGTAATACCAAAAAAATACATAATATTCAGACCTATGTAATTCTATTTAAAAAATAATACTTTTGCTGATTGGTAAATTTTCAATGGATCTTTAATTAAGAACAGGAAAGTTGTCATGAATCCGAAATCCTTGAAACAAAAATATTAATGCACTTTTTGCCAAAAGCTTAGAAGACCATTACAATCTGAGTCTACTAAATCAAAACTCCCCGGGATTTCATCCCATTTACTCCAATACGTAACTAATCTGGTTCCAATAGGTGTTTTATCCAATTCTCCTTTTACATACTCAGAATATACGTCATACAATTCACGGTCAGGATATATGGTATTATCGATTGGAAATGAAGTATCTATATTTTCAAAAAATGAATTAAAAAAATAAAAAGCTTCGTAATCACAAAAGCTAATTTCATTGATATTGGAGTTTATGAATTCAGCATTGGTGATATTATTTCTATCTGCTATTTTTTTTGATAGTTTAGTGAGCGATGCTCTTTGTTCAACACCATAAAAAAAACCGTTTGTGGAAACTGCTCCTACGAGACAAAATTTTCCTGCACCTGCTCCAATATCAAGAACTTTCTTACCGGGTTTATCCACAAGATATTCTGAGGCTAATCTGGCAATAGCAACAGGAGTCCAATGCCTGCTGGATACTGCTTTTATTCTATCAGGATATAATTCATTAAAAACATCATCCTTTACATCAATATTCTTTCTAAGCTGTTTAAAAATCATTTTGTAAATCGTATATAGTCTTCATGGGTTAAAAATTTATCTGTAGAGATATCCATTGAAAAAACCATCAACCAACAATTATAGGGATCAATATTGATATGAGAAGGTTTTATATTTAATCTTTGGTTAACTTCTATAATATGACAGTCGCATGGAGCTGTAAGCTGAAAAGTCTTATTAATTCCATAAATAGTTCCGCATGAAGTTTTTTTTATTACATTATTTCCCTGAACATTAAATTCGACCAAATGAATTTCTCCTATTTCTTTTTGGCCAAAATCCGTAATGCCTATATAAAAATCATACAATCCAATTTTCCTTAACCATAAATGATTTTCTGTATAATAAAGATTTTTAGGAGTAAGCATGTAATAATTTATTTTAATCTATTTTTTTATAAATGGTGGTTTAACCGTCTCATTTCTGATATTGGTAAAAATTTCTTTTGTGACTTCATCATGTTCAACTGAAACATTTCTTAACCCTATCCAATTAATGATGCATAAGCTCCTGATCGCAACAAACCTTCAACATCAAAAATATTTTCAACCTTGATTCTAATCATCCAACCTTCACCATAAGGATCGGAATTTACTAATTCAGGATTGGTTTCTAATTTTGGATTAATTTCCAATACTTCTCCTGAAAGAGGTTAAAAGAGATCAGATACCGTTTTTACGGCTTCAACAGTTCCAAATATTTCTTGTTGT